>JBLGEO010000047.1:0-4920 GCA_047445235.1 Candidatus Dojkabacteria bacterium
TAAATTTGAGATAAAAAAAGACCTAATTGAATTTTAATCAATTAGGTCTTTATTGTAAATCATCTTAAAGCCGAAGGTTTAAAGATGATCATTAATAGTGCGAAGCTCCTTAACAACATAAAAATACTGACTTAAGTCCGTATTTTTCTATAATCAATGTTTAAGTTATTCTGCTTTTGGTTCTTCTACAATCTCTGCATCTGTTACAGTAGCAACATTCTCTTCATTTACTTCCATAGCTTCTCCTTCTTCAGGAACAAAAGTTGCCTTTCCTTTCTTAATTCTTGTTGCAGCTTTTCCAATTCTATCTCTCATAAAGTATAACTTAGCTCTTCTTACAGGCTCTTGCTTGATAACTTTGATCTTTCCTAAGTTTGTAGAGTACATTGGGAATGTCTTTTCAACACCAACTCCATAACTAACTTTTCTAACTGTGAAAGTCTTGCTTGCTCCAGAACCTTTAACTCTTATTACTAAGCCTTTAAATTTCTGAATTCTTTGCTTTTCTCCATCTCTAATAATAGTCTCTACCTCAACAGTTTGACCTGCCTTAATATCTGGGACTTTCTTTGCAACGAATTTAGCTTCAATTTTGTTCATTAACTCTTGAGACATATTACTCCGCTTAACATTTATAATGCGGGAAATTATAGCATAAAATTTCCTCTTGTGAATAGAAATACACCAGCAATATGTATTTTACAATAGAAAATCGCCGTTAAGTACTTTTATGTTTGTTGCTGCTCCACCTAAATCAATATCTGTCCAATATTTTGTAACTGTTGTATAAGAAACTGGTGCAACATCTCCAACATATACCTGACCTATCGAACCAGTAGGAACCCATAATAATAATTTGGAATTTTGGGCACCACCTAAAGCTATTAATTTATCTGTAAATCCGAAGTAATTAGAAATATTGTCTGAAGGCAATCTATTCGTAACCTCTGTAGCCTGACCAGTTTCTAGATTAAGCATCATTACACTTACATCCTTTGGTAAAAAAGTTGCTTCAGCAATGGGATTTAACGAGGCTTTAGTAAATACAATTGTATTTTGAGAAAAACTTAATTTTGAAATTGTTTGTCCGTCAGGCATAATTCCCAGACTTTTCTTTACACCATCTAGTGAGTTTACTTCGAGCAACTCTCCTGGCTTTGCTTCTGTATAAGATGGTAGTATTTTGGGAAACACAGTGTAAGCTTTATTTGAATCGTTTCTCTTTACTAAACTGCAGTCTATTTGCGACATTTTCTTATTAGCAAAGCTAAGCCCATAACAAATATCTCCATCTTGTAAGTAAGTACTTGTAGGATCTATTGAAATTATCCTAGCTTTTTCAGTTAAATCACCAGTTTTGAATATGCTCGACTCAACTCCCTTTTCATTAACCGAGTAAAGAAAGAAGGTATTAGTATTGTCTTTTCCTAAATAGTAGACTAACTTTTCAGATGGATCGAAATAGATGCTTAGATAAGTATCTTGATAATCTAACGAAGAAAACCTTATGACTTCTCCCCCTGGTACTTGATAATAAAGTGCAGGTTGTTGCTTAGAGGGTTCATCTGTAAAAAATATTGATCCATCTGAAAGTAACTTAACTAATTTGACTGTGGATGGTAAATCGTAAACTTTATTGAATTTCAGCTCTGTATCTAAGTAGCCTACTGTGGTTTTTTCTCCAATATTAAACTGTAACCAGAACTTTTCTGGAGAATCGGAAGTGAAAGGTGATGTCATATCTCCGAATACTTTTGAAGACTTAGAAGTTCCAGAATCTATAAAATTTATTTTTGTTAGAAACCCCTGTTCTTGTTCTGTAGAAACACCATTCACACTTCCAAAAGTATTGCCTCTATTAAGTACAAAGGCCCTTACAAACATAACTGCAGAGAGTATTAAAGTTAATACCACAAAAGTCTTCAAAATGGCTTTTCTGTTTCTTTTCTTTAATTCTTCGGGTGTATTTAGGTTTTTGACTGGTTTGTTTTCTTTATTCATCCAATAACTCTTGATTTATACCATATAAAACATTATAATCCAGTCTAGCATTGAATGAAATTTTAAATAGTAAATATGTCTAAAACACAAGGCCCAACATACCAGCCAAGTAAAACAAAAAGAATTAGAAAATTTGGTTTCTTAAAAAGAAACGAGACTTCTAATGGAAAAAATATTCTTAAAAGAAGAAGAGCTAAGGGAAGATACGAACTAACAGTCTCTCCTGAATTCGGAACAACAAAGATCGAAAAGAACAAAAGATTTAGCAGAAGAAGATAATTAACCTTCTACTGTTTCAAATACCTCAAATTTTTTCTTACTAATCTCAACAATCAGACTTTTTATAAAAGTTTTATCTTGTTCCCTAAATATGCATTATCCTTGTTTATGGATTCACTATTTATTTTTAGATAGCTCTTTTACGTAAACATCTATTTGAGAAATGACATTGTCTTTGTCTAATGTTTTTCTTAGTTCACTTCTTAATCTTAAGATTTCTCTTTTTAAAAAGTCATTTTTTAATCTTTTAGTAAGTTTTTTCATCTCACCTTTTCTGTCTTTTACTCCGGAAACATCAATCATTAGAATGTTCTCGAAAGATTTTCTTTCTTGTTCTGACAACTTGCTTTCCATTTCGCTGAAATCGCCACTGGAATTAGATAAAACTAATTCCATTATTTTTTGATTTAAAGGACTTTCTAGCCATTCACTTTTGACGCCAACATCTGCGATGCTATCACCTTGCATAAGTAGTGATAAGAAAAAATCTTCTAATTCATTTTTCTTAAGGGGTTCTACAACAATGTCGCCAACTTCAACCACTGAGTCATGATGTATAGCCGGCTTCTTCTGGTGACTTAATAGTGAAATAATCGTATCTGGAGGAACTTCTAAATTTAGAGATAAATCCTTAACATACTGATTCCTGGATACAGAATCTTTTACCGAAGCAACAATTGGCAGTACTACAGATGAGTATGCCTTTTTCCCTTCTGCACTACCCATATCAAATGGCTCTTGCAGTTTAATCATTAAATATTCAACTGTATCTCTTGCATTTTTTATTCTTTCAGGCCATTCTGCAGGGTTTTTACAGATTAATTCGTCTGCGTCTTGATAACCTGTTAAGTCTATTACTTTATGCCTTAAACCTATTTCCTCTAGTATTTCCATTCCTCGTATAAGTGCTTTTGTACCTGCACTATCTGTATCAAAGGAAAAATATACTTCATCAACGTATCTCTTTAAAAGAGTTGCTTGATTTCGTGTAAAAGCTGTTCCCAATGGGGCAACTATGTTTTCAATACCTACTCTGTGAGATGACAAAATATCAATATTTCCCTCAACCATAATTGCAAACTTATCTTTACGAAGAGCCTCTTTTGCATGGAATAACCCATAAAGCATTTCGTTCTTTTTATAAACTAATGTCTCTGGTGAGTTTAAATATTTTGGAGCTTCTTTACTTGTTCCAATATATCTTCCACTAAATCCAACCACATCGCCTCGGATATTGAAAATACACTGCATTAATCTGTTTCTAAACTTATCAATATTCTTCCCGTTCCTTTCTACTAGTAGTCCCCATCGGACGAGATCCTTTTCATTAAAACCTTTGGAGACTAGGAATTTTTTTAGAGCATCCTGCTGTATTGGAGCATAACCTACAAGGAACTTTTGAATTCTCTCTCCATCAATTTGTCTTTTTTGTGCGTAGTCTCTTCCAGGTTTGCCGTTTTTATGTGACTGGAGAATGTAATGATAAAATTTTGCAGTAAGTTCATTGGCTTCAATTAGCTTCTTTTTTTCTGCCTCAAGTTTTTCATCTTTTTTTATAGATCTGCCTGTAAGTTCTACACCTGCTTTTTCTGCCGCAACTTTAAGTGCTTCTGGAAACTCTAATCTCTCTATCTCTTCTATAAATTTAATCGCATCTCCAGCTTTGCCACATCCAAAACATTTGAAGATTTGTAGACTTGGATTAATCATGAAGGATGGACTTTTTTCGTTATGAAAAGGGCAAAGAGCTCTATAGTTAGAGCCAGCTCTTGCTACAGTGGGTACGTAGGATGAGATTACTTCTACAATATCTAGTTTTGATTTTACAAGCTCTATGTCGGTCATAATAGAGTAATAATAACATAATAGACAACACCTACTTTAGTCTAAAAACTTCATATTTAGCAAGAAATGGTTTACTATATTATGTAAATAGTATTTTCTTGTACACTAGAATGTACTATATTAGAAATATATAAATAATTATGTTTATGAAGAGTTTATTTAGTAAATTGGCCTCATTAAGTAAGAGACAAAAAGTTACCTTGATTTCAATCATTGGAATTCTTGTTTTTGCAGCAGTTGCTGTTACTCTTTTTTTAGTTAATAGCATATCACTTAGAAATAATTTAAACTCTCAAACAAATGCTGTTATTAGCTTTCCTGTCTCTTATCTAGTAAGTTACCCAGGAATTGTTTCTTACTCAGTTGACCCAATTACACAACAAGTGTTTGTTTATCCTTCTTCTTACAATCAAATTTCTAACTACGATATTTATTCTAACGGACAATATTCTGATATTTATAACTGCCCACAAGGTATTTATGGTCCTGGAGAGATAGATCCACTTTGCATTCTACCTAAAGGTTCATCTGTTTCTGGTAGTAAAGAATGGTGGAGGCATGGTGGTACACTTGAAGACTATATAGAAATAGCACCTAAGCAATTTTATGTAAAAGCTTATTGGGAAAATCTTCAGGCTACAAAAAAAATAATAAATGACACAAAAGCTGAATTCGTGAATGTTTCCAGTTCAAATTTAGATTGCTCAACTCTAAGCCAGGATTTAATAGGTACTTGGAAGGGTTATATGATATGGGATGTATATGATGCAAAAGCAGTTAAACTTAATATAGAAT
>JBLGEO010000048.1:0-5514 GCA_047445235.1 Candidatus Dojkabacteria bacterium
AACTCTCGAGTTTCTGATTTAATAAATAAGGCTGGAGGCTTTACACCAGATGCTGACTTAGACTTTATAGCAAGCAACCTCAACCTTTCTGAGAAGACAAAGGATGAACAGCACATTTACATCCCATCAATTACAGAACGAACTGAGAGCAACGTTGCCGGAGCTCAATCTGACGCCACAGCTATAGGTGGTAAGGTCAATATAAATACAGCAACTAAAGATCAGTTAGACGCTCTGCCAGGCGTTGGCCCCTCTACTGCAGATAAAATTATTGCAGCAAGACCATTTGAATCTATTGAAGATTTAAAAGATGTAAGCGGAATTGGAGATGCAAAATTTGACTCGATAAAAGATTTGGTAGATGTAAAATGAAACTTTCTATTTTACATAAATATTTAAAAAGTAAGGTAGATGATTTAAGACTCTTCAAATACAACTTCGAACGTATAAGACTCTTTCAAATTAGCCTTGGAATCGTACTGGGAGTACTCTTAGTATCGTCAAGTTCAATAATAGTAGTATTTGTAATCTTAATAGTTTCTTTCCCTTTAAAACGACTTAAGCTCGTTTTTTATTTTTGTCTGATATTAGGAAGTCTTTTCTTTATTAATTGGAATAATTCTATAAATTCTGAGGTAACAAATGCTGTTAAAACTGATTATGGATATACAGCTACAGTTCTAAGTATGGATAAAGCTGAGATTAGTAAGACTTTGACTTTAAAGATAGATGGTTTGCAAGGTGAGGCATTAGCAGATGTTGGTTTGTACTCCCCAATAAATGTCTACGACCGAGTGTACCTAAATGGGAAGATGAATTTGCCTAAAAGTTTTGAAGATTTTGACTACCCTGCTTATTTAAGAAGCAATAAGATATTTTATGAGTTTAAAGGTGCTGTTACTTTAGAGAAGAAGGATTATTCGATTCTTTCTCTGTTAAGGGATCTAAAAGATAAGTTAATAAATATTTCGGAGACGAATATGACTATTCCTTACTCATCTTTATTTAATGGGATTCTTCTTGGAGATACGTCTAAGATTCCAGATGATATTAAAAATGCATTTAGGGCAACTGGTACTTCACATATCTTAAGCGTGTCTGGTTTCAACTTTACTATTATCTTGATCTTCCTTCTAACTTTAGCCCCGTTAATTGGGAGAAGAAAGTTATTAATCGCCTCTATTCCATTAATAGTAGGATTCTTGTTGTTGGTTGGAATAAATAATCTTACAGCTTTAAGAGCGACAATTATGATACTTATATTCATAGCGGCTAGTTTACTTGGCAGGAAAGTAAACTTCCTCTACTTAATATCAATAACCCTAATGATATTTCTACTAGATTACCCACTGTCTTGGACAAATGTAAGTCTACAACTAAGCTTTGGAAGCTTACTGGGATTGTTTTTCTTATCTGGATCTTTTAGTTCTTTTTTTAGGAAGTTGAAAGTTCCAGAGTCTTTTATTGAACCATTATCTGCTTCAATAGCTGCAATAGTAGGTACTTTACCTTTTACTTTAAATACTTTTGGAACTCTTTCCGTAGTTGCGCCTCTAGTTAACGTTATTGTTTTACCACTAGTTCCTCTCGTAATGCTTCTCGGATTTATAGGTGAAGTATTAGGCTTGTTGAATTTAAGTGAGCTGAGTAGCCTACTCTTTAAAATATGCGAGGTATTTTTGAAAATTATGACTTCTGTAATCCAGTACTTTTCAAAGCTACCCTTTGCAAATACGTCTAACAATATAGTAATCTTGATTGTGATTATGATATTACTTACTATATTTATTTATAGCGACTTCAGAAACTTTTATAAGAAACATTACTAATGACAAAATATATTTTTATACCGATCATACTTATCCTCTCCAACATCTTTGTTTGGACTAATGTCTACTCTTACGAATCTAGGAAGGGATCTTTTGAGATGGATGTCTTAAACATTGGCCAAGGTGACTCTATTTTGATTAAGACACCAGGAAATCATTACGGTTTGATAGACACAGGAAGAGACTCCAAGGTTTTAAGTGAACTATCACAGACGTTGCCATTGGGAAGAACATATTTAGATTTTGTCATTCTTACTCACCCAGATGCAGATCATATTGGTGGCGTAGATGATATCTTAGAAAACTATAAGGTTAATGCCCTATTCTTCAATAAGAATATAAAAACCAACGAGTTGCTAGATGAAATAAAGTCTAAAATAGAAGAAACAAACACAAAGAATTACTCGATTGATATGTTTAACGACTTTACTCTAGACGGCATTTACTTTGATGTAATATGGCCACAGGACCATGCTAAAACGTATACTTTTGATAACTCCAACGATATCTCTACAAGTATTTTGATTAAGTATGATGGGTATAAGATTCTATCTTCTGGGGATTTACCCTCAGACTTTGAAGCTCCTTCCCTTGCAGACCTTCCACCAGAAGATGTAGATATTGATTTTCTTAAAGTTAGTCATCATGGAAGCAGATTCTCTACAAATCTGGATTTTCTAAAGCAAATTAAACCTGAGTATGCATTTATTAGTGTAGGTGCCGGCAATACTTACGGTCATCCAACTGATGAAGTACTAAGTAATTTGGAAGCTGAGCATTCTAACGTGCTTAGGACAGACAAAGATGGTAGAATCTCTCTTGTTATTAAGGGTAATGTTGCAGATATAAGTACGCTCGATAGTAATAAGAAGTTCGAGATTACAAAATAAATAGATTTCATCTGAGCTAGATATGCAATATCTAAGTGAAGATTGAAAGATACTTATCCTGAGTGAAACGAAGGATCTCATTTAGGAAATGCCGAGAATCTGATTGCAATTACACGTTCTACAGTTTATAATTCTTAACACCAAATTTTAGGTTAAATATCTTATGGCATCATCAAAAAAGAAAAAGCAAGGAGTTTTCAGATTTTATAACTCAGAGACTGGAGAACATTACACAATAAGGTTATCAAAGCCTGCTGTAGAAAAGTTAACAGATAAAAAAGTTATGAAGTACAGTAAGAAACTTAAGAAGCACGTTGAGTTCAAGTTAACTAAGAAAGTTAAATAACGAGTGGTTCATTGAAACTAAGAGTGGTTTTTAGTAAAATAAACCGATAATTCAATTAATTATGCGAGTGTCGGTTAATTGGTAAACCACCGGTCTCCAAAACCGGAACTCTCAGTTCGAGCCTGAGCACTCGTGTACTATTAAAAAAAATATGTTTAAGAAAATACTAGGAATACCAAAACAAATAAAGGACTTTATTGTAGGAACTTACGGTGAGTTAAAACAGACTGAGTACTTATCTAAAAGAAAGACTCTATCTTACACTTTATTAGTTTTAGGATTTCTTGTAATAGGAACATTGTTTATATTAGGAGTAGATACTCTATTCTTAAGCATAAGAAGTTTATTGTTCTCGATTTAGAATAAATCGCTTATCGATAATTTAATATAAAATTGCTTTTCAATTTAAAATGAAAAAAACAATAACAACAGAAGAAGTAAAAGAAGAGGCTGCTGTAGAAGTTGCTGAAACTGTTAAACCAGATAAATTAAAATGGTATATCGTTTCTGCTTCATCTGGAAAAGAAAACTCAACAGCTAAATTAATAAAGCAGAGAGTAAAAGCTAACGGAATGGAAGCTGTTGTTGGAGATGTAGTTGTTCCAATGCAAGAGAAGATAATTATTCAAAGAGGAAAGAAAAAGACTATTCAAGATAGAATTTATCAGGGCTACATCTTTGTTAAGATGGAAGCTAACGAAGATACTATTCAATTAGTTAGAAATACAGAAGGTGTTAAAGGATTCTTAGGCATGACAGCTAAATCTAAATACCCTACTCCATTAAACGAAAAAGACTTAAACTTCACACAAGTAAAACCAGAACCTTCATACAAATCTAAATTTGATGTTGGAAATGTTGTTAGAATTACAGACGGTCCATGGAAAGAATTCGTTGGAACTGTAGTTGCTGTAAACGAAGTTAAAGGTCAACTAAAAGTTATGTTGTCACTATTCAATAGAGATACACCAGTAGATAATATAGATTTTTTGCAGGCTGAGAAGCTTTCAGAGTCAAATTAATAATTTAAATTAAACAATATGGCTAAAGAGATAACAAATGTAATAAAATTAGAGATTCAAGCTGGAAAAGCAAATCCCGCTCCACCAATAGGACCTATCTTAGGTCAGGCTGGATTACCAATTCCTGTTGTTTGTAAAGAATTCAACGACAAAACATCTGGAATGGGAGAAGATAAGATTCCAGTGATTATCACTATTTTCAAAGATAGATCTTACAAGATGGTTTTAAAACAACCTACTGTAGCTGGTATGGTAATGAAGAAAATGAAAGTAACAAAGGGATCTGGAACACCTAACAAGGATAAGATTGGAAAGATTAAGAAAGCAGATTTAAAAGACATAGCTGAAAGAAAAATGGTTGACTTTAATACTAAGAAATTACCTTCTGCTATTAATATAGTAGCTGGAGTTGCTAAGAGCTTAGGTGTTGAGGTAATAGAATAATAAGTTTAATAAATATTTAGTTCAAATAATCATGAAAAAAGAAGTTAAAAAGATTACAGAGGTTAAGACATTAGAAGAGGCAGCAAAACTTCTTCCAGAGGTTTCAACATCTAAATTTGTTGGTTCTGTAGATGTAGACATTGTTCTAAATCTAAAAGATAAACAAAAGAAAGAAACTATTAGAGGTAGCTTTAACTTACCTAATTCTTTAGGTGAAGAGAAAAAAGTTATAGTCTTCTGCGAAGAGAGTTACGTAAAAGATGCATTAGCAGCAGGTGCTGTTGAGGCTGGATTAGATGAACTAGTAGAAAAAGTAATGAAAGGATCAGTTGATTTTGATATAGTTATCGCTACTCCATCTGCTATGGTTAAGATGGCAAGACTAGGAAAGGTACTAGGACCAAAAGGATTAATGCCTAACCCAAAGAACGGAACAATCACTACAGATATTGCAAAAAGCATTGAGAGTTTTAAGGCTGGAAGATTAAACTTTAAGTCAGTTCCAGACCAAGGATTAGTAAGAATGAAGGTTGCTAAGGTAGATATGGGTGCTGAAAAAATCCAAGAGAATGTTTTAGCTTTACTAAAAGCTGTTCATACAGAAGTAAAAAGAATGTCATCTACTCCATTTAAACAGGTAACAATAAAGCCTACAATGGGATCTAGCATAAAACTAGATGTTAGTGATATAATGAAGCAGATGTAATTAAAAAGTTAATAGTCAGAGACAGCAGGTAGTCGAAAGATATAAGCAAAGCTTGTATCGAAAGATATAAATCCAGCCGAGACGCTAAGAAAGTTCTTAGTTTTGAGTTAATAGTTTTTAGGAGAATATCTGAAAACTGAAAACTAAAAACTAGAAACTACAAGGCACTCTCGGGAGTGTCTTTTTTAATATAAAATCGGCTTAAAAGCCTTACGGTGTAATAAATCTTAATTATTTTAAAATGGCTAAATCAAAGAACGATAAGAAGAAATTAGTC
>JBLGEO010000049.1:0-3868 GCA_047445235.1 Candidatus Dojkabacteria bacterium
ACTTTTGCTCTAAGATTTCTTTCTAAAACTGATCTACCAATTGATTGAGCTAAGTGAGTTTTACCAACTCCTGTTTTTCCATAAACAAATAGAGGATTGTAAGATTGACCTGGTCTATCTACAACTGCAATGGCTGCTGCGTGTCCAATTCTATTTGAGTTTCCAACAATGTAATTAGACATTGTATATTTTGGATTTAACCCAGCTTTTGTTACAAGTTCAATAACACTTCCCATTACTCCATTTTCCATTGAAAGTAGAGGTGATGAGCCATCATCCTTTTTAAACTCTTCTTGAACTATTTCTCTTTGATAAACTTCAAACATTGGATTTAAAGTATCTCCATAAACATAAGTTAAAGTATCTCTAATTAGGTTTTCATACCTAGATTTCAACCATTCTGATGTATAGGGGTTTGGTACTCCAATAACTGCAAGCTTTCCCTCTACCTTTAATAGCTTGGTATCCTGAAAGAACATTTTAAACTGGGCTGGAGCGTCAAGTTTAATTTCGATTTGTGCTAAAGACACTTTCCAGAGTTGTTTTGGATCAGTAATTTTCATATTAAAAATAGTGTCAGAAAAAAGATTTTTGATTTAAGAAAATATGTCTAAATCTAAAAATCTTAAATTAATAAAAGATAAGATAGCTAAGTTTTTCCAGAAGTCTAAGTAATTATACATTAAAAAGTTATCCATGTGGATAACTTGTAGAAAATTTTTTGTATTTGTTTGAATTGTGGTTTATTATTCTCCAACTTAAACAATATTATGGAAAAATTATTAGATAGAAAAGTTCAGCAATATATACAAACTGCCAATCTGATGCTAGATAATTACAGGCAATTGCCAATGTCTGCCAGAGATTCTTTGTTTGACAGGTTTCTAGAAAGATTTATATATTTAGTCTTATGCAGAATAACTAAAGACTTTACTGAAGAACAAGCAGATGTTTTTATTGAAGTTCTTAAAGAAAGTTTTAAATTAGATCATTCCCAAGCTACTATTCTATTTGTTCACAACTACTATAACTACATAATGAATATGAATGATGATTCTGAGCCTCAAAAGATTTTAAAGTTAATGTACGAAGCAAAGCCAAGTGGAAATAGTTTTACAGAAATTATTAACTCTATGTCAGAAGATGAAGCCAAAGACATAATAAGAAGTTATAATGAAATTAAGTTTGATGAGAAAGTGATAGTACAATGAAAATAATTAACACAATAATAAATATACCAAAACATATAGGCATGTTCTTAATAAGGGTTTACCAAAAGCTTTTATCTTTTGACCATTCCTTTTGGGCTCCGTATGTTGGCTACAGAGTGTGTATTCACGAGCCTTCCTGCTCTCAATATACATACGAGGCTGTAGACCGTTTTGGTTTAATTCTCGGTAGCATTATGGGGTTCTTTAGAATTATGAGATGCAATCCCTTTGCACAAGGTGGTTATGACCCTGTACCAAAACACTTTTCAATAAAAAGAAGTCAGGTTTGATTTAAATCAAAAAATATATCTCTGCACATTCAATAAATCTTTACAGATAAATGTTTTTAGAAATATAAACACATAGATCCAATTGTTGTGCCCACACAATATTTAATATATAAGCTTTAACTGATAAGATATTTACCTAATAGGAACCGAATTTATCCACATGCATTATCCACTATGCAAAACCGTCTAAAAAGCTGTTATAATAAATGGAATTTAGAACTTTTACACATATCTACGTTCCCTATAGCTATTAATAACTACTTATTAAATAATTAAGTATGAAGATAACCTTAAATCATGAAAAACTCTCAAAACTCTTAAATTACGCTAGTAAAGCAGTAAGTTCAAAACCAAACATTCCAATACTCTCAAACGTTAAACTAGACGTAACAAAGAATGACTTAAAGCTATCTGCAACCAACCTAGATATGGGGATAAACGTGTGGATACCTGGGGTTGTTGAGACAGAGGGAAGTATTACTGTATCAGCTAAATTCTTAGCAGATTTTGTCTCAGCTTCAACCTCAGATAATGTTGAACTTGAATTAAAAGACACTGTTCTTCAAGTTAAAACAAGTAAATCTAAGGCAAACTTTAATACAATCCCAGCAACTGAGTTTCCTGTACTTCCAAAAGTAACTGAGTCAAAGTTTTTCTCAATTGACTCTAAAGAATTATTAAAAAGCTTAGATAAAGTAATATTCAGTTGTTCTACAGACATGAGTCCAGGAAAGATTCAACAAACAGGAGTTTTATTTGAAGTAGTAAGTGAAGATGGTAAGGATGATTTATTTATGGTTGGACTTGATGGGTTTAGACTTTCAAAAAGAAAGATTAAAGTTAAAGAACTTAATAAAGAACTTACTTCAAACCAAGTTATTGTTCCAGCAAAGTACTTACAAGAAATGATGAAGATTGTTTCGGATATGACTGAAGTGGATGTTGTAGATATTTTTTTAAGCGAAAATAAATCTCAAATTATTTTTAAAATTGAAGAAGTTGAATTCAGTGTTAGATTATTAGAAGGACCTTATCCAGATTACAAAAGAATTTTACCAGACTCATCTGCATTTAGTTTTGAAGCAGATAAGAAAGAAGTGGAATCTGCAATCAAAGTTATTAGTACTTTCGCAAGAAGTAATTTAGCTTACAAAACACTTTTTGATTTAGACATTGAAAACAAACAGGTTAAATTAAAATCTTCAGTTGCAGATGTTGGTGAAAACGAGACAGCTATACAAGTTGAGAATGTAGAAGGAGAGAGTGATTTAAATGCTGCATATAACTTAAGATATTTACAAGATATTGTTGCTCACATCTCTGGAGAAAAGCTCAAATTTGAAACTAAGGGGCCTCTAGCTGCCTCGGTTTTTAGAGATATGGGTGATGAGAAGTTTATGCATATTTTGATGCCTCTAAGGCGTGAGGTTTAATAATCCCTCCTTGAGGAGGTGGTTCGAAGAACCGGGAGGTGTTGTGCTACTTTATAATTCTAAATTAAAGGAAAGAGCTAGGTTTCTTAGAAAGAATTCTACAGTATCTGAAGTATTACTTTGGAATAAGCTTAAAAATAAGCAGTTTTACGGCTTAGACTTTCATAGACAAAAACCAATCGGTAATTATATTGTTGATTTCTATTGTCCTGAATTAAAACTAATCATAGAGATTGATGGAAATAGCCACGATGAAAATAAGTTTGAATATGATAAAAGGAGAATTGATTATTTGAAGTCGTTGAATTTAAAAGTAATTATCTTCTCAGATCAAGAACTAAAAAGAAATGTAGATTCAATTATACAAACATTAGAAAACTATTATAATGAAACACACCCCTAACCCCTCTCAAGAGGGGAATTACACAAGATGCACCTGGGCCGGGAGTTCATTAGTAGATTTTGAGAAATACCACGATGAAGAATGGGGAGTTCCTACACACGATGATAAAGTTCATTTCGAATTTCTAATTCTAGAAGGTGCACAAGCAGGTTTATCTTGGAAAACAATTTTGAATAGAAGAGAGGGCTATAGAAAAGCTTTTGCAAATTTCGACGTCAACAAAGTTGCAAAGTATGATGAAAAAAAGTTTGAAGAACTTTTACAAAATCCTGGAATTATTAGAAATAAATTAAAAGTTCGAGCAGAAATTAATAACGCTAAACTTTTCTTAGAAATCCAAAAAGAGTTTGGCTCTTTTAGTAAATACATTTGGTCTTTCGTAAACAATAAGCCAATTATAAATCATCACAAAGAAGGTGAGTGGGTTGCAACATCTCCAGAATCAGATGCACTTTCTAAAGATTTAATTAAAAGAGGTTTTAAGTTTGTTGGTTCTACAATAATGTATGCACATATGCAGGCAACAGGATT
>JBLGEO010000050.1:0-34012 GCA_047445235.1 Candidatus Dojkabacteria bacterium
AATTTAAGGAGGCATTGGAAGTACCAGTAGAAGCTAAGATCGAGGATAGTGTTCTACTCCTAAAACTAGAAAATGCTTGAGAATCTACGAAAAAAATTAAAGGATATATTTGGGGGAATTTCGATTCCAGCGTTCTTTGCAGACTTTCTTCAAAGCGTAGTTATTGCTATCGCCATTTGCATAGCTGTATATGTATTCATCGCTACTCCTAACCAGATTGACGGTGAATCTATGGAGCCTACATTTAAAAATGGCGAGATTATTCTTACAAACAAACTTTCAGAATGGTTAGGTCCAACTGATTTTGGAAAAAATTCAGGATTAGATTATCAAAGAGGAGATGTTGTTGTATTTCAGAAGCCAGGATTAGATGACTTTATTAAAAGAGTTATTGCAATTCCAGGAGATAAAGTAGCAATTAAAGAAGGATATGTTTATATTAACGACAAGAAAGTAGACGAAAGTTATTTACAGCCCTCTACTTTCACTCGAGGAGGCAACTTTATAGAGGAAGGTGCTGCTGCAAGAGAAGTTCCAGCTGGGAAATATTTTGTACTGGGAGATAATAGAAACAACAGCCATGATTCTAGATTTATAGACATCGGTTTTATAAATCGAGATTGGTTAAAAGGTAAGGTGATATTAAGATACTGGCCAGTTAGTAAATTTGGTATAGTAAAACAAGGTGAGATAAAGTTTAATTAAGAATTACAAATGACGAATTAAGAATATATGGAAAAGTTTCTGATTCTTAATTTATTAAATATTCGTCATTCGTAATTCATCACTCGTAATTTATATGATATTAGCAGTAACAAATCAAAAAGGCGGAGTAGGTAAAACAACTACAGTTCTAAACTTAGGAGTTTACCTTGCTGTAAAAGGACAAAAGACATTACTAATAGATATTGATCCTCAATCTAACCTTACTTCTGGACTTGGCGTTAAGAGCCAAATCGCAGAGACAGAAAGCATGACTAACGAGCCAGTGAAGACAATTTACGATGTACTAGTAAACAAAGAGCCTGCAGAAACCGCTGTAATACATACAAGAATTCCAAACCTAGATATTATCCCCTGCACTATTGAGCTTGCAGGTGCAGAAGTTGAACTTGTTGGATCGCTATCTAGAGAAAGCATTTTAAAGAAGGCCATTGAGAAAGTTTCAAAGGAATACGATTTTGTCGTTATAGACTGCCCTCCTTCACTAGGATTATTAACCATTAATGGACTTGTAGCGGCTCATAACGTAGTCATTCCTGTTCAAGCCGAGTACTATGCCCTAGAAGGTCTAGGTCAGCTTATAAACACGATTAAACTGATTAAGAACAACTTAAACTCTACAATGGATGTTGGAGGTGTAATTTTAACAATGTTCGATTCCAGAACTAATCTAAGTAAAGATGTAACTAAAGAGACACAGAATTTCTTTGGTGATAAAGTATTTAAGTCTGTAATCCCAAGAAATATAAAACTCTCAGAAGCACCATCCAATGGTCTTTCTATACAAGAATATGCTCCTTACTCTGCTGGAGCATTAGCCTACGAACAGCTTGCAGAAGAGGTAATCAAGCGTTTTAGAAAAGACGCACTTGTTAGGCCTATGCTTACAAAAGCTGGTTGATAATCTTTCAAATTTGTGGAAAGATAGATAAGAATTACTAGAAATCTTAACGACCCGGCAGGAAGTTTTAGATTTCTGCAAGGGAACTCATTAGTTTGACACATTAAGATTATTAATATATGAATAGTAAAAAAACCTCAGGTTTAGGCAAAGGTTTATCTGCATTAATAAGCCAACAGGCTTTGCCAGAATTATCTCAAGGATTTATTCCAAACCTGCCAATTGACTTGATCGTTCCAAACCCTTATCAGCCAAGAATTGAGATTAAACCAGAATCATTACTTGAACTTGCAGATTCTATTAGAGAACATGGAGTTATAGAACCTCTACTAGTTACAAAGAATAATGGAAAGTACGAGCTTATTGCAGGAGAAAGAAGATGGAGATCTTCCAAATTAGCTGGAATGGAAACAGTTCCTGTAGTTGTAAAGGAATCCTCTCCTCAAGAAATGCTTGAGATCGCAATTGTAGAAAACGTTCAGAGAGCAGACTTGAATCCTTTGGAAGAGGCATTAGCATTCGAACAATTGGTAAAGACATTTAACATGTCTCACGAAACAATTTCAAAAAGAATTGGACTTTCAAGACCAGCAATAGCAAATAAGATTAGACTTTTAGCACTTCCAGAAGAGATTAAGAAAGCCTTGTTAGAAGAAAAGATTTCAGAAGGACATGCAAGAGCTCTACTTGGCTTAAACTCAAATGAGGCAATGATTGCTGCATACAAAGTTACACTAAGAGACCACCTATCCGTAAGAGCTGTAGAAGAACTTGTTAGAAGATTAAACAAAGGAAAGAAGCTAAAAGTTAGAAAAGATATGAGAATTGTAGACGATAAAACAACTCAATTAGAAACTAATCTAAAATCTAAATTTGGAAGTACTGTAAGTCTTTCTAGATCACAAAAAGGAGGTAAAATTGTTATTCCTTTCCAAAACGACGAAGAGTTAGACAAGATTATTACAGAATTGTTGTAATCATCCCGAGCGCAGTCGAGGGATCTCTCTGCAAATTCATGACCTTACCACCCACATTACTCTCTTGTTATAAAGCTGTGACCAGTTGCGCACTAACCTCACCCGTCTCTCATTTCATTCGAGCCACCCTCTCCATTTTATGGAGAGGGGCTGGGGGTGAGGTTATCTATAGGACGTAACATACCGGCAAGCCGGCACAAGCGGCCTTGTCTACTCAATGACATACGATCAAACTCCAGCTATATTTATTCAATTCATGACCAAAAACTCGATCCTGTAACCATTTAATGCTATAATTGTCATTAATTACTGACAAAACCATGGCAAGAATACTTGTTTCTGCAGCTCACACAATGGAGAGTCCCGGTGCAATAAACGGAGATCTTCGAGAAGCAGATTTAACTAGAAAAATATTAAAAAAAGTTGTCCCACACTTAGAAAAGACAGGTGTGGAGTTCCAGGCAGTTCCACTAGATCTTCCACTACTCCAAAGAATTGATTGGATAAACGATACTGGATATACAGAAGCACAAGGTGATCTCTTCTTAGAAATTCACATTAACGACGGCGGGAAACGAGGTGTTGAAGGATGGTTTAAAGGCTCTGCAGCTCCAGATAATAGATCTCAAAAGCTTGCTACAAAGGTTTCCGAAGAAGTTTGTAAGAAAACTGGTTATCAAAACCAAGGAGCTAAGAGTGAGTTTGATCATGAACTTGGGAGTTTATTAATCCTTAACCAAATTAATCCGACAGGAGTCGCAATTGAGTTTCTATATATAGATCAAGACGATGATATTGCTATATTAAGAGACGATGCGAAGCTTGATGATCTAGCAAAAATCATTGCAGAATCTTTAGCAGACTTTGCGAAAACAGATACTACAAAACCAGCAGAACAACCATCTACAGAGGCAACAGTAGCACAAAAGACTCCTCTATTCCCAATGCCAAAGATGCCAAGTTCAACAGTACCTGCTATGCCAAGTGCATTTGGTGGTGCTGGCTTTCCAAAACCAATGGGTGCTCCAGGAAAAGGTAATAACTTAATGGATCGAGAAGAAAGAAAGGAGATGATTAAGAAAGTATATAAACAGATTCTTGGTAAAGAGCCAAATCAAAACGACTTAAACTTCAATCTAAATACAGCTGTATCTGAGGATGACTTAACTAAGAAGCTTCTTGAAGGTAAAGAGCACGAAGATATGGTTAAAGAAGCATCCGAAGTTAAAGATCTAAGATCTAAAGCTACTAAAGCAGAGTCTGAACTAGCAACGATTTCTGGTAGTATTTCCGATATGAAAGAGATGATTGGAAGCTTGAATAAGCTTCTGGACCAGAAGAATAAGTACATTGCCCAACTCCACTCCGAATTAGAAAGAAACAATTTAATAAAAAAAGGTGAAAGATTTAGTGCCGGGAAAAGTAAAAAAACGGAAGCTGCTAAGAAGTTGGAAGCAGATCACTCTCTAAAAGGAACGATCACCAAAATTTTGATGAAAATCTTTGACGTTTGATATGTTATAATTGGGTAATCTTTTTAGGAGATTGATTATCTTTAAATACAAAGGAAATTGGAAGAATTTATTAACAAAAATAACATTACAAAAGATACTAATTACAATAAATTAGATATTTCTGTATAACCTTAAAAAGGTTTATTTTTGTAAAACTCCTCCACTCTTCAGATAACTCCCCCTAAATTGAGAGATAAATTTTAAAGTTTTTTTATGGATACATCATTTATTTTAGTAGCGATACTACTTGTAGTTGCAACTGTAGGAGTATTGTTTGCTGTGTTCTTGTACCTTCAGCTTAATAAGCTTAAGAAAGATAAGGATTCACAGATTAACGATTTAGTAAGCAAATCTAAAGAAGTTAAACAGCTGACTGAAGCTGAAGCTATAGAGAAAGCTAGCAGAATTGCTAAGGAAACTCTTGTAAACGCTGAGCGAAAAGCTTTGGAGATTCAAACTTCAGCACAGAACGATCTTCGAAATGCTAGAAATCAGTTAAAAGATCAGGAAAAGATCTTAGAGGAAAGAGAAAGCAAACTTGTAGATAGAAACAAGCTTCTTGATCAAAGAAACGATCAGGCCGACAAAAAGGAACAAGAGATCGAACTTGTTAAGAAGGAAATTGTAGGACAAAGAGACGAACTAGCTCATAAACTAGAACAGGTTGCAAAATTAACTAGAGAAGAAGCAGAAAAGCAGCTTAAAGAAGAAGTTGAGAAAGACTTACAGGACTGGTCTGCTAAGAAAATTAGAGAGGCAGAGACATTAATTTCACAGAAGTCTGATGAAACTGCAAAGAATATTCTTGTAGAAGCTATGGCTTCTGCTGCAACAGACTATGTTGCTGAAACCACTACTACTACTGTAACTATCGATGATGAGACTATGAAGTCTAAGATTATCGGTAAGCAAGGTAGAAACATTAGGACATTCGAAAAACTTACAGGTGTTGACTTAATTGTTGACGAAACTCCAAACCAAGTAACAATTTCTTGCTTCGATCCAATTCGAAGAGAAGTTGCAGCTCTTACTCTACAGAGATTACTTGTAGATGGAAGAGTTCATCCAGGTTCTATTGAAGAAACTGTTGAGAAAGTTAAGAAAGAACTTCTTAAAGTTATTAAGAAAACTGGAGAGGACATGGCTTACGAGACTGGATTTAACAATCTTCCTCAAGAGATTATTATGCTTTTGGGTAGATTTAAATACAGATTTAGTTATGGTCAGAACTTGGTTAAACATACATTAGAAATGGTTAAGATTGGAGAAGCATTAGCTAGAGAGTTAGGTGCAGATGTGCAAACTACAAAGCTTGCATGTTTACTTCATGACATTGGAAAAGTTGCTCCAGAAGAAGGAAAACAACATCACCACATCTCTGCTGAGTTAGCTAGAAAGTACTTCCCTAAAGATGAAAAACTTGCAAATGCTATTGAGGCACATCACTTTGATATTGATACTAAGTATATAGAAGCTGAAATAGTTAGAATTGCCGATGCAATCTCTGGAGCAAGACCAGGAGCAAGAGTTGAGAACTACGAAGACTATATAAAGAGAATTAGAGCTTTAGAAGACATAGCAAACAAGCACAAGGGTGTTAAAGAATCCTTTGCTATCTATGCTGGTAGAGAAATTAGAGTTATTGTAAGACCAGAAGAAGCATCTGACGAAGACGTAAAGAACATGTCTTATCAAATTGCTAAGGAAATTGAGGATACTCAAAACTACCCTGGAGTTATTAAAGTAACTGTAATAAGAGAAACCAGAAGTACTGTAGAAGCTAAATAAGTAACAAAATCCCGCTGAAAGGCGGGATTCTTTTTTATGAACATATTTAAAGAACCAACGGAACCAACATTTAACAAAGCAGGTATAGTAGGAAGAATATTTGCAAATATTCCTATTGAATCGACCGAGTTTATAATAATTGAAACAGAAGAAGGTCACGAAACTACTATCATTGAACATGAAGTTGATTTTAACTACTACATTCTTGAAGGTTCAGGTTTTTTTGAAATTAATAATATTAAACAAGAATGTGAGAAAGGGAATCTAATCGTAATACCTAAAGGATCAAAATTTACATACAAGGGCAAACTCAGAATGCTTTTAGTCTGCACTCCTCCCTTCTACCCAGAACAGGAAGAGACTTTAGAATCTTAGAATTAAAGTTACGGGATTAATCTTTGTTAGCGGTATAATTCATAAAATACATTTTAAGTTTCCAATATGAAAGTTAGTCTTACTGAGCTAGATAAAGTTGTTTCCAAAGCAATTAAGCATTACGGGTACAATAGAAAAGAAGCAGAAATAATCAAGAACATCTTAATGTACGCTCAACTTAGAGGTAATAACCAAGGAATTGTAAAATTGATTGGTGCCGGTATTCCAAAAAGAAAAGAAGCCGGTAAACCAATAATAACAAAACAGACTCCCGTCTCCGTTCTATTGGATGGTAATAAGACACATGCAATGATAGTTATGGATAGATTAGCAGACCTAGCAATAAAGAAGGCAAGGAAGTCTGGAATGGGAATTGCAGGTAACTTTAATACAGACGAATCTACTGGTGCACTAGGCTATTACGTTAACAAAATAGCAAAAGAAGGTCTGATAGGAGTGGCATTTGCCTCTGCTCCATTTAAAACAACAGCACCTTATGGTTCTAATGAAGCTATGTTCTGTACAAACCCATTAGCATATGGAATTCCTATAGAAGAAGATCCTATTGTATTAGATATGACCACTTCTGCAATGGCATATTATGGTCTAATAGAAGCAAAGACAGCGGGTAGAAAGGTTCCTTCAGATATAGGTTTTGATAAAGATGGAAACGAAACTACAGATCCTGCAGAAATTATGTCTGGTGCATTAAAAGCATTTGGAGACCATAAAGGATCGGGACTTGCTCTAGTGGTTCAGGTTTTAGCTGGCGTATTTGTTAGGGCCGATTCGTTTGATAATGATAGTGATAATGCTGGTAATCTAGTTATTGCTATAAATCCCAATATTTTCTTAGATACTGAAACTTTCAAAAATAATGTTTCAGAAATAGTTTCAAAGGTTAAAGCTGCTAGGAAGATAGAAGGTGTAGAAGAAATTTATGTCCCAGGAGAAAAAGGGAATGCAATTGCCGAAACATTTAGGAAAGAAGGTGAAATAGAAATTGAAGATAATTTGTATAATGAACTTTTGAAAGTTGCTAAGTTCTAGCCCTACTTCTTTCTTGCATTCATTTTTCTGTAGCTCTCACCATCCATTAGACTTTCTGGCTCTGCTCTATCCGTGAAAAGTCTTCCATCTAAATGATCCAGTTCATGTAGGACTACTCGTGCCAGAAACCCTGTGTAGTCAGTAGTTTGTTCCTCAGCATTTTCATCTAAATACTTTATAGAAACAGAATCCATTCTCTCTACATTCCCATATAAGTCGGCGTTACTAATGCTAAGGCATGCCTCGTACATTTTGACTTTATTATCTGATTTCTGGATTACGACCGGATTGAAGAAGTAAATTGGACCTAGATGTTCTAGATCAGGTCGATTAGGAGTTGGTTTAATTTCTACAACAAACATTCGTACCGCATTACCAATCTGAATTGAAGATATACCTACACCAGCTTTTTGAGCTCTGAGAGTATCTACTAAATCCTCTTTTAACTTGGATATTTCTGGAGTCAGGATCTCATTTTTAGTTACTTCTCGAGACCTTTCTCTTAGCTTCTTTTCGCTATCTTTTACCTGAAGAATCTTTTTGACCATATTAGATTATAGCCAACTACTCTCTTATTCTCAACACAAGAACCTGGCTGCTTGTGCCGGCTTGCCGGTATGTTACAGCCTATTCGGAGATTGCCACGTCGCTACGCTCCTCGCAATGACATTCGTTGGGATTCTATTTGTAATTCTTCATTCGTAATTCGTCATTGTTGAAATATTACTCTCCCCTCAGCAATAGCGCTTTCTAGGAATCCTTCTCCCTCTTCTTCCACCATGTATTTAAACTCATCAGGAGTGTAAACAAGAGGCTCTATAATTGGCTCTCCTCCCTTTGTTAACTCTCTAACGTAAGTTAAACGTTCTATAAAAGGAAGTGTAGTAAATCCAATTATCAAAATATCCATTGTGCTTGTTCTTGGCTTCTCGTTCTCTCTGGAAAAGCTTCCAAATAGAATAACCTTTTGAATTTTAATCTGATCTGAAGTTTTAAGTTTCTCAATAACTTCTCTAATTCTATCCTCAACTTCTTTATTGGTATAGTAATACGTCTCTACTTCTGGAGCTACTCCTTCGTAAGATGTACCTGTGTTTAAGAAACTATCAACCTTATCTAATAGGTCTGTTGCTATAGCAACACATGCTTGTGCATCGCTTACTAGAATTAGATCGTGTGGAGTCTTCTTCTGTGAGTCTGGATAGATAAATGGATATCTAGAAACAAAAGTATAAGATTCTAAAACTCTATACCTTAATTTAACACCAGAGAAATAGTTGTTTGCTTTGTTACAAATACTCATTAGAATACCAAGCTTATGAGTCATTGGTGGTTTCCATCCAGCTTGAACAATAACAGCCTTTAAAGCCTTTTCTACTGCTTGCACAGACTGATAGCAAGACCATTCGTAGTTTCTATCGTCAAAAGATTTCTTAGCAGCTTCTAAATCGTACTTAGCTTGATTAAACCATATTGTAAATCTTCCGCTCTTTTGTGATGCCATGGATGTCATATTAGTTACTTAAGATTTTAAATGAATGAACTCACTTAGAATAGCAAAGTTGTCTCTCTATGTCATCCCGAGCGCAGTCGAGGGATCACTTTCTTGTGAGAGATCTCTCGATTCACTACGTTCACTCGAGATGATAAAGAAAGGCACCCCTTCCGGGGTGCCTTCTAAACAAATACGAGATTAGAATTCCTGTGGCAAACTCACTGGTTTACCAAAATTCTGCTCAAACCCAGTATTTGGATCTAGATCTAATGTATCCCCTATTCTAGAGAAACATGATCTATCAATATTTATATCAAAACCTGCTGCAAACATATTTGTATACGAACAATCTAAATCGCTCTTATATGTTAACCAATCTACGTTATTAGTTACTGTATCTATCTTTACAAAGAAATTATCTCTTTGAGATGGAACATTAATAACTACATAAAGTTTATTAACATCTGTTGTATATGCAGTCACATTCTTATTAAAATTCTCGTATATTCCTAAATCTGGAATTAGAGCTGCTACATTAAAGTTACCTTCTGAATTGTTTGCCTTATATATTAACGTTGTACCTTCTACGTATGGCTCAGTTACACTCTTTACTGAATTATTTGTGCCAGGAGTTAATGTTGCAGTGCTATCTTGTCTTGTTCTTAAATAGTAAAGAACTCCAGCTGTTGTTGTGCTTACACAAAGACATGCTAATAGGATTAACACTATGAGTACCGTTAACTTCTTCTTCATAGAATGCAGTTAAAAAATATTGCCTATCTTAAGCTAGGCCTTAATATTATAACAAATTTGGCGTTTTCTCTTTCTTTGGAGTAAGTCACTCTGTTGATGTCGAGCGCGGGATAATGATTATAGGTGGTGAAGTCTCTGCCGTTTAGATAAAGAAAACCCGCCTTTTACAGCGGGATTCATTTGAATTTTGGACTAGGAATTAGTTCAAGTAATCTTTTAGAGCTTGTGCAATCTCATCAGATTTCATCCTGCGTAGAGCTTTAGCTTCAATCTGTCTAATTCTTTCTCTAGTAACATTAAATTCATGTCCAACTTCTTCTAGAGTTCTTGCAACTCCATCTCTTAATCCAAATCTCAATTCAAGAACCTTGCGTTCTCTATCAGATAAAGTAGATAGGATATCGTTGATTTGTTTCTTTAGGTAAGACCATGTAGCAAGTTCCTGAGGTGAACTTGTAAATTCATCTGGAATAATATCACTTAAAGATGAAGAATCACTCTCCCCTTCATTCATTGGAGCTTCTAAGCTTTGTGGCTTTTGAGCGATTTTGATAATCTCGTTTACTTTATCTACAGTTAATTCCATTGCCTCTGCAATTTCCTTAGTTGTAGGTTTTCTTCCAAGCTTAGATGCTAATTGTGATGAGACTTTACTTAACTTATTAATAGTCTCAATCATGTGAACTGGGACTCTAATTGTTCTAGCCTGATCTGCAATAGCTCTTGTTATAGCTTGTCTAATCCACCAAGTTGCGTAAGTTGAGAATTTAAATCCCTTTCTGTACTCAAATTTATCTACAGCCCTCATTAGTCCTAAGTTACCTTCTTGAATCAAATCTAGAAGGTCTAAGCCTCTTTTTAGGTAGTTCTTAGCAATAGACACAACAAGTCTTAAGTTTGCAGTTGTAAGCAAGTTCTTAGCTTCTATTCCGTCCTTAATTCTCTTTGTTAAGTACTTCTTATCTTTTTCTTCTATTCGCTTTTTAGCTGCATCGATGTAAGGATGTTTTATAGTTTTCTTAGAAAGTAATTTACCTGCTTTCTCGTAGATTGGATCTACCTTTTCTTTCCCTAATTTCTCAATCAATTCTGTGAAGTCATGTTCTGCCTCCTCTATTCTCTTTGCAAAGAACACTTCTTCCTCTGCAGAAAGTAATGGAATCTTTCCAATTTCGTGTAAATAAGCTCTAATTGGGTCTGTACTTACATGAGATTTGATTTGCTTTAGGATTTTAATCTTCTCTTCAAATGTCATTCTAGATGCAGCTGTTGCGTCGAAAGCAAAAGTTGCTGTATCTGCTGGTTCAATTATTTCTACCTCAGCCTCCTGTAAAGTTGATACAATGTATTCTAGTAGTTGTAAATTATCTTCAATATCTGGGAAAACGTCTAGAATGTCGTCCTGAGAAAGATATCCCTGCTTTTTTCCAAGGGTTAATAGGCCTTTAACTTTCTCTTTAGACTCGGATGATATTGACATCAGTTCAAGTTAACAAATATGATATAAGGAGCACTTTACTATATGAACCTTTATAAGAATAAAAAAGATCAAAATACCTTAAGAAACGAACTTCAGTATATGGAGATTCAAAACTCCGACTTCTTTAATAAAAGAAATACTAAGTCTAACGTTTCAATATCGGGCATTATAACAAATACTTACAATAAGTTAAAAGACCTTGTGCGTTCCTCTACTTTAGCAGGGATAATTATACCATCAATATTCGTAATCACGGGCTTTTTGTTTATATACCAACAATTCTTCCCTGATATAAAGCAATTGATAGAAAAAAATTCGAACTATTTAGACCAAGGGAATGTCTCCCCTGTTACAGACAAATATATTAACGTAAGCCAGTACATTTCCAACCCTTCCGGACTTACAGAACTTACAAAAACAGCACTTAAAGAAAATATTTTACAAAAAGACGATGCCAGCCTTGCCTACTCTGGCACTTTCTATATTTCAATCCCATCTTTAGGAATGAATAGACTTCCTGTTACAGCAAATGTAGACAGTTCAAGTGAAGCAGCTTACAATGCTGTTTTGACAAACACTTTGGCACACTTTAGAAGCACAGGATTACCAATTTCTCCTGTTGAAAACAATATTGTTGTATATGGTCACAGTGCTAGTCCTAACTACGGACCAAAGGCATCAGATCCATATGTAGCATTCTCTTTCCTACCAGAAATTAAAGTTGGAGACGACATTTACATAAACATTTCTAATCAGGAATACCACTTTAAGACTTATCGAAATAAGATTGTAGAACCTAACGACACTTCAATAATTACAGGTGTTAAAGGTACCAGAACCCTTACTCTCTTTACTTGTTTCCCGTTGGGAAGTAATACTCAAAGGTTTGTATCTGTTGCAAGAGAAGTTTAGCTTACTGCTCTGAAACTTCACTCGTGAAGAAGTGCTCAACCATATAGCTTTTGAAGTTTTCTAATGTACCTTTTGCATGATCTTTATCTCTAAATACATGTGTCCAGTTAGAATTGTAATCAAATAGTTCTGGTCTTCCTGGTTTAGATTTAAGATTATCAATATATTTAATACAGTGGTCTACATAGATAATTGCTTGAGCTAAATTTACAGGAAAATCACCATCCAGATTACCTGTTTGTTTCCAAGTTATCTTCCACTCTTCGGGGATATAAACGTTATAAATGAGATTATAGGATGCTTCAGGTCTTTTAAGATCAGTCAGTGTCACACAGTAATCTCTAAAAGCTTCTCTAATTTCATGGATTGTTGGAAGAGTCTCGTCTATTTCAATCTCTAAGCTACTACTTTTTACCAAGGAGTTTATTTTTGCTGTTATTTTTCTAGCAAGTGCTCTAGCAATTAAAAGCGATGAAGCACTTAGATTGCTCTCAGTTAGATTCATTACTATTTCTAGCTGTCTAGTAAGACTAGTTAGAAGATCACTTTCATTAAAAAGCTCTTGTCCTTCTTGTATGAGTTCTAATTTGGGGGTTCCATCCATACCAGAGATATTAGCATAAATATCTCTGAAAGTGAGTGCTGGAATACTAGATGGTTAGTCATTACTGAAGTCTTTTCTTCTTCTTAAGAAGCTTGGAAGAGATTCCAAATCGTCTTCTGTTGTTTCTACATTTGGTGCTTGTCTTTGTAAGTTACCCATCATATTGCTAGGTCTTGCTACTTCTGGTTTCTTAGCGAATGAAGATGATCTGTCTGAATTAGTTGAAGATGATTCTCCTGGTCTCATCATAGAAGTGAACTCTCCAGTCTGATAGTCCATATCGAATCCTGTCGCTAAAACAGTTACTTCAAATTTATCTTCGTAAGAAGGATCTATACTTGCTCCAAAAATGAATGTAGCGTCTGGGTTAATCTTATCTTTAATAATCTCTGCTGCTGCAGAAATCTCCAACATTCCTAAGTCTTTTCCACCTATAACATTGAAAAGTACACCTTTAGCTCCATCAATTGAAACTTCTAATAAAGGACTTTCAATAGCCTGTTTTGCAGCCATTGCAGCTCTATTCTCCCCAGATGCCTGACCGATTCCCATTAATGCAGTACCACCGTCAGCCATGACAGATTTAACATCTGCAAAGTCTACGTTGATTAAACCTGTCTGAGTAATTAAGTTGGAAATACTTTTAACTGCTTGTGCTAAAACATCATCCGCCTTCTTCATTGCGTCTAAGAAAGACACATTCTTATCTAGAGACTCTAATAGTTTCTGGTTTGGAACAACAATAAGTGTATCCACCTTGTCTCTCAGCTCTTCAATTCCTTTTAATGCAGAATCCATTCTCTTCTTCATTTCGAAGTGGAATGGCTTTGTAACAACTCCAACAGTTAAAGCTCCTAAGTTTTTTGCAATACCAGCAACAATAGGTGCTGCTCCAGTTCCTGTTCCTCCTCCCATACCTGCTGTAATGAATACCATGTCAGATCCAGCCATGTGTTCGTGGATTTGGTCTACACTCTCTTCTGCTGCTTTTCTTCCGATTACTGGATTACCTCCAGAACCTAAGCCTCTAGTTATCTGTTCTCCAATTCTAAGTTTAGTATCTGCTTTTGAGTTAACTAATGCTTGTGCATCTGTATTAACCGCAATGAATTCAACATCTTGAATGTTGTATTCTGAGACCATTGTGTTGAGGGCGTTTCCTCCGCCTCCTCCGACTCCAACTACTTTAATTTTTGCGCTTAATGATGCTTGCGGTTTAACTAACATATGTTCAAAAGTTTAAATGTAAGGATAGTGTGTATCTAATACTAAATGAGATGAATCTAAAATGCAAGTAAAATATGTAAACAGGCTAGCCAGAAATGTACACAGAGTTTGAACTTCCCTACTGCGTCCGCTTTCTGGTAGCAGATATTTGAGAACACTCGGAGAGTACATTTATTATACGAAACTGAAAGGTTTGATTCACACTACTGCACTGGCAGTTAATCCAGGTAGCAAGTGCACAAGTTGCAGGTGCGCAAGTAAATTAGAATAACTGACAAGTTTTCATTAACTTTAAATCATTGGGGTTTGGGGAACAAACGGGTTAACTTCCAGATATTCGGTTAGCTACCGTTTTGTTCCCCGATGCTTTTTGCATACTTTTTAGCAAGAAAAAGTATGAAGACTTACACCCGTATAGTACGCAACGTCTCCTTGACAAGACCTTGCGATCAAAGCCATAGGTGGTAAAGTCAAAAAAAGACCCTTTCGGGTCTCTTAATTTATGTGCGATTGTATTATGGTGCCAATGTTCTAAATATTCCAGAGATCCTACCCATAATTCCAGTTCCAGGTGCTGTTCTCTTCTTATTAGAACTTGAACCTGCTGTCGAATACCTTGAACTATCTCCTCTGGCAACCTCATCATTTAATGCATAAAGAATCAATCCTTGTGCTGCAGCAAATGCTGGAGTTGAAAGACCTTCAACTAAACCTTCTAATCCCTTTGGACTTCCAATTCTTGCTGGCACTCCAAATGCCTTCTTTGCCATAGCAGCTAATCCGGGAATCTGTGATGATCCTCCAGTAATAACTATTCCTGCTGGAAGTTTAAATTCGTAACCTGCTTGTTCGATGTTTTGAATTACTAATTCAAAAATTTCGCTAACTCTCTCCTCTACTATTACGTTAAATAGCTTTCTAGAGATTGTTTTAATTCCTTCAATTCCAAGTGAACTTACGTCTATTATGTCTTTTTTCTTTTCTTCAGACTCTTCTTCCTCTTCCTCTTTTTTAGTTCTGTTCTTTGGCATTCCTTCTGCATTCTTGAATAATGAGTTTGCGTTTACTTTAACCTTTTCAGCCTCGTCTAGGGACAATCTTAGTCCTGCTGCTAAATCTCTTGTTATATTGCTACCACCGAACGAAATTGAAGTACTATAAGTAACCTCATCCTCTACGAAAGTATCAATTGAAACTGTTCCTCCTCCTATATCTAATAGGAGAACTCCTAATTCCTTCTCTGTTGGTGTTAATACTGAATGTGATGCTGCCCAACCTGTGAATACAATTCCATCTAATTTTAATCCAATACTTTGAATGCACTTCTCTAAGTTATGCTTAGCTGTTACTGGAACAGAAATAATATGAGAATCGACTTCTAATCTAGTTCCTGTCATTCCTAATGGAACTTTAATTCCAGTTTGCTGGTCTACTATAAATTCTCTTGGGATTAAATGGATTATTTCTCTTGATTGAGGAATTGCTACTGTTTTTGCCTGTTCTAATGCTCTAAATACATCGTCTTCTGTTATCTCGCTGTCTGAAATTGCTACTACACCTTTATTATTATTAGAAAGAATTTGTTTGCCGTTAATAGTTACATAAGCTGAAGAAACTGTAAGTCCTGCCATTCTTTCTGCCCCACTTAAAGAAGATGCGATTGAGTTTATAGCTTCGTCGATTCCAGTTATTTCTCCTTTCTTTATTCCATGTGCCGGATAAGATGCCTCTCCTATCACTTTTGCTCTTCCCTCTTCATCAACTAGAGCTATTATTGTACAGACCTTTGTAGATCCGATATCTATTGCTGTAATTATATTTGCCATATCAACTGCTTAACTTTAAAATTAAATTCTTTATTATTTTAACAGATTTATAACTATAAGATCCCTCGTTTAACTCGGGAGACAAAAGACTGGGTTTTAGTGCGAAGCACTCAAACCGTCTTCTAGTAGTTTACAATTAGAATGCCAGGAATACAAGTCCCTCCATATTTTTAGATTCCCGAGTACTTTTCAGTTCTGAAATCAATTATACTTAGATTATTATACTCTCCGCTTGTAATAAGTACATTTAAATCCCTAATTTGATCCAGGTAAGGCCTTCTAGGGAAGAAATACAGTTGCTTACCGGAATCAGTTATAAAAATAAAAGTGTCTCCTGTTCTATACTCTATGCTGGTAACAACCAACGGAATTTTTAAAATTAATTCCTGAATTTTTAAAACGAATTCAATACTACTTCCTTCTATGTCGTTTTTCAAGCCTTGCCTATCTAGTAATTTGACCAAATCGTTATAGACAGATTGAGCAACAATATCTTTAGACTGATTAAAGTAATCATCAATTTTTATATTTGCTTCGTTTTGGTAAGCCTGTACATATCGATTTTTCTGATCAGCGGTTGCTTTTGCCCATGTGATTCCCTCTGTTGTATTTTCAGGATCGTCTTCAAATCTCTTCTTTACCACAAGTGAATCTGAAGTTAATTTTCCCTGAAGTGCTAAAGTTTCTGTTTCCGATAAATCTAATTTAGGAGGATTTAAAGACCCAACAACCATTGCTCTATTATTAAGCAGAGTTATTGAGTCTTTCGAAATTACAACAACAACAGGTGTGCTCTCTACTATATCTAACTTTATTATTCCCGAGATGTCCTTAGAAACATATACATTTAACACTTCGCTATACTTACTTTTAATTAACCCCTCTATCTCTGTAGACCTAACCTTTAAAATATTTTTACCTTTGTAGCTGTCTAATAATGCCAATACTTCTTTTGTATCTACTCTGGTAGTTCCGATAACTTCTATATCTTGGACTTTAAAAAGCTGATCGTTATTAAAAAGAACAATTACACCTGCAAGTATTACAAGACCAATGGTTATAAATATGTATTTTTTGATTTTAGATACCCAACCAACTACGTCGCCTGCCCTATCTTTTAGAAGGGCCTTCTGCCTTTGTTTTTTGTAGTCAATTTTTGGTTCTTTATTTCTTCCAAACATAACTCCATATTACACGAGAGGGTTAAGGGTTACTAGTTACGGGTTACTGGTTAAGTAGTATTAACTGACATGGCTGATTTGTTTACGTTCTCGCGATTGGGGAGTTTGAGGGGAAATGCTTTTTGACTTCCACTCTACTTTTTCAAAAATCATTTACCTTCAAAACTTTCTTGTGCCGGCTTGCCGGTATGCAGCACTTTTAGTTATAAAAGTGCGATAGAAGAAAACTAACGCAAAGCAACTAATGAGTAAGTTACAATCTATTGATTGAGGTGGTAACGGCTCCGCCCCTAAGTAAGCATAAAAAAAATCCCGATTTCTCGGGACTTTTAAATTCTTTTCAATCTATTAAACAGTTGCTTTTAATCCTAATTCTTTCATTATCTTATTAACCTTAGGTGCATCTTCTGTAGTTCTTTCTACATACTTGATTAATCTTCTTCTATCTCCAACTAACTTTAATAAACCTCTTCTTGAGTGCTTATCTTTCTTGTTAATCTTTAAGTGATTTGATAAATAGTTAATTCTCTCTGTTAAAAGAGCTATCTGAACAATTGGAGATCCTGTATCTTTCTCATGATCACCGTACTTCTTAATTAACTCTGTTTTAAGAGTTTTATCTTTATTGAAATTTGATTTCTTACTCGACATACTTGTAGTACACAATTAAATATTGGTTATATTATAATACAAAAATGCGTATTTATCAATCGAATGACTCATCTTCGTCATCTTTTTTGAATCTTTTCAAAAGATGAGAGATGGTATCCTTGAAAGTTAGTGCTGTTTTTACAGTGGTTCTGATTGATTTATAGTCTTCTAATGTCAAATCTGTAAGCTCAGAAACGTTTTGAACAGGTTTTCTTATATCTTCTAACATTGAAGTTACCTTATTAAGCAGTCTCATTATAGCGAATGCGATACCTGCAATAGCGAATGCAATTGCAAAGCCTAATAAAATTTTTACAAAATCGTCTGTGGTAATGATATTCGCTAAATAATATGTTAAATTCTTCTACTATTATTATATTACTTACTCTAAATTAAGCAAGGTTTTATTGACAAAATAACCAATTTAGCTATAATTATCGTAATTCATTAAACATTTAGAATATGCATAAAAACAAAGACGGAAAGGTAACAGCATCATTAACTGAAGTTAAGAACCGAACTGGAGATATATTTGCTCTTGTAGATGAGTTCGGAGAAGTATACTTAACCTCTTACAACAAGGTTAGATATAAAATTACAAAAACAGATATCGCTAGCTTTATAGAGTTAAGCGAAGGTGTATCTAAAGCAGAAAGAAAAGAATCTGTTAAACCAGAAAAGAAGGCTGCTCCTAGAAGACCCTCCCCTGCTCTTAAACAAGAAGTAGTTGAGGAACCTGTTGCAAAAGTAGAGCCAGAAGAAGTAAAAGAAGACAGCGTAATAAGCAAGATTTCAAAAATTATCCCTTGGGATAGGAATAGTTCAAAGGAAACTGATTTTGCAAATAATTCTAGAAGTCCTTTAGTTAGTAATTAAATATTAATGTTTTAAATATATGAAAGAAGTAGTACTTGTTGACACTGGGATAATAGTTGAATACTTAAGAACTGGGAAAGGTGTTCTACCTTCTGCATACGAGAGCTACGAGATGGTAATTTCCGCAGCTACATTTACAGAGCTACTAGCTAGCAAAACTTTTGAAGATGAAGCTTTAAAGAAAGAAGTCTTAGAGTTTTGTGATAAGTACTTCTCTGTTAAGGATGTTACATCTGATACTGCTATGAAAGCTGCTGAAGTTTTAAGAACTTCTGATGTTACTTTAGCAACAGCATTTCTTGCTGCAACTGCTCTAGAGAATGGTATTAAGGTTTTAACTGATGATGAAAAGAAGTTTAGTTCTGTACAAGGGCTTTCTTTTTTAAGTATGTAAGTATCACTTAAAGTTTAACCAGACCGGCGAAAGCCGGTTTTTTGTTTCTAAATCCTATTAGGTTCTGGTATAATCGTAAGCAATCAACAAATCGGAGAGTAGTTCAATTGGCTAGAATACGCGTTTTGGGAACGCGGGGTTGCAGGTTCGAGTCCTGTCTCTCCGATTTAATAAACTTACACATGAGAGATTTCATCCCCAATCCAATATTACCGGCATTTAAAGAGCAAAGATTCATTGCTACTGATGAAAATCTTAATAGGTACTCCTGTAGATTTTTAAATAAAAGAGTTTACGTAAAACTTCCTATTGGGAAGATTTTTGGAACTATCACAAATGTAATGAAAAGTGGTGGTTACCCTGGCCATGTTATGGCTTTAATGGTAGATGATTCTGGAATTACAAGATCAATCCTTGGAATGAGGAAAATAGTATTAGCCGAAGAGCCTCAAGAATCCTAAAAACTTTCGATATAGTACTTCTTCTCTCTAAACTCTGGTCTACCTTCTAAATACCAGTCCATCATTTCATCTTCATTGTGGTACTTTGGACCCATTTCTGCGAATTGTTTTTTATTAAACCAAAAGTTCTTACTCCCCTCTGCATCTTTTATTTTCCCTGTAACATTTTTAACTTCTACAACATTAAAAAATTTATCTTCCAAAATATTTCCGTTCATATCGTAAACCATTTCGTGAAGGATATAACAGTATCGGAACTTTGTAGCGTCTAAATCCGTTTCTTCTTTTAGTTCTCTTTTAGCAGTTTCAAATATTGTTTCACCATATCTAACCTTTCCTGACATGAATCCGAAGTAACCGTAATATGGTTCTTTTAGCCTTTGCTGAACCATCACATACTTAATACCTTTCACTATTTTGATTGGTACTAATATTACAGAAACCTTAGGTTGTTTCTCGATTGTGTGGTTATCCGTATCCATTCTATTTGCAAACTCTTTTCCAGAAAGTGTAAGGCTGTACTCCTGACCTTCCTTCTTAATGAGGTTTAGATCTACTAAAGATTTGATGTGATATGAGAAGTGGTCTGTAGGCAAGGATTCTGTATTTAAGTTTTTGAATCGGGATTTTGGATTGAAAAGAAGGTATTTTAAAGCCTTCATTTGGATTGGGTTAAGCTCGTTCATTTAGAAAAGTTAACGGTTATTACGTGGATTATCTAGCTTGCAATTGAATACGTCTAGTGAAAAAGATTTCACTAAGCTATTCCTTGCTTAGAAGATGTATTAATAGTTTTTCCATCATTGCTTGCATACCAGGGTCAATCTTGGAGTTTGTTAGCTTCATAACCATCAATGAATGCTGCAATTGGTCTGGTTTCAGATAAGACGACTTACCCTTGGGGAATACCCTACTTTCAAACTCAGATAGTTTGGATTCTAGGTATATTTGATAATCATTGAATTCTGAAATAATTCTAATCCTTCTCAGATCTACTTTACTGTTATACATCTGTCTTATCTTTTCTTTTATATATCTAAATGCAAAAGATCTTGCAGAGCGTTCTGAGACATCTAGCTGATACAACATCAAATTAATATCATGGTCCGTTATTGTAGATTCACTGAGTTTCTTGGTAGCTAAAACACCCTCTGCTGCATACGATTCATCTTGATAATATTGTCTAGCATGGTAAGTCTCATGAGCAACTAATTGCATCAAAAGTGCCTCAAATATTATTTGATAATCATCATCTACTAGTTCAGTCATATTTTTCTCTTTTCTATATTTAATGTAGCTATCAAAGGAATCATTTATTTTTTTTAATTTAGCGATATCATTTTTTGCCCCCGTATTATTTCTAAAGCCGATATTTACTAAGAATTTGAACTTATTGTCTATCAGTCCAACACCCATAACTGGGGAATCTTCACTGGGAAGTAGATCTATTTCTGGATTAACTTTAAAATCATCTTCAATTGAAAGCACTCTTATACAATCATTCAATGTTTCCGATATTATTAAGTTTATACTTTCGGGAATTTCGGGATCTGGAACTCCACCATCATTGACTCTAAAAGTCTTTCTATTAGAAAGATCTCCCATTTTCTCCCAATTAATTTTCTTTAAAAGATGCTTTGGTTTTTCTGGTGATTCTTTTTTGACCTCTTCATTGAATTGTTTGAATTCATCGACCTCATTTACTAAATAAGAAATCATTGGCTCAATATAGGGATATTCTTCTTCCCCTCCTTCTAATTTATGTCTAAGGTATTCAATAACAAATCTGTTTGCTTCTTGCTCGAAGTATTCTTGCAAATTATCAGTTTGCAAAGATAATCTTATGTTATACATGGATCTTAAAAGGTCAATTGTCATGGAATCTTTAAAGAATCTAAAGTCCTGATCTACATTAAGCAGCAGATCTTCAAAGTTAGTATAAAGATAACTATTAAAATAAGAATATTGCTTATATGGATTAAAATTCTTACTCAAAATAAATTTTAAGTCATAGTGTGAGAAATCGTCTCTGAGATTCATATTAACTAAGAATTCTCTTTCAATTAACAAAGTATACTTACCTTCACTATTTCCGCTTACACGAAAATGTTGATAACCCTCACTCTCTTCGAGTTCTACTGCCCACTGATCTGAAAATTCTTCCAAACCTAGAACCTTTACGCAATTATTAATACATTCGTCTAGCCATTCTTGCGTACTTGCTGAAAGCTCAACGAGTTCGCCATTATAAGTAGGGTGATAAGTCTTTCTATCGCTATTTTCAGAGAGACGATCCCAGTTAACTTCAACTGACACTATCTTTTGGTTCTCAATTACTTCATCTGCCATAATTAATATTGTCTAAATTAAAACACCCTTTCTCTGTCCTTCTTATACCGTCATTGCGTTTACGGCTGTAGAGAAAGATTTATGTAAATCGCCTACACCTTTCAATGTTCTAGATAAAAAGTATTGGTGTTGTTAGATATTATCAGAGATAGTATTTAAAAGTCCAATGCGCTTGTTTCTCTACAATTTGTAGTGGATGTTACGTAAATTTACGTAACATTTATTAACTTATGTGGGTATATGCTAATATTCTTTATGCAGATCAAACCAGAAGAACAAAACTATGAAGAAGTTGATTTAGATCAGAAATATCTAAAACAAATAGCAGATGCATTAGAGGAAGGCGATGAGAGAACCAACATGAATGATCAATTTGAGTTTGCAAAGTCCCAGATAGCTCAATACGAGGAGGAAGCCCATATTTTACATATAGGTTTAGCATTTTTTAGCTTTCTTTCAGTCTACATATCTGCTGCAGAGGTTGAATACGCTAATGGGAACTGGAGCTACAATAGAATAGAAGGATTCACTATTGGACTGACCTTAGCTCTTATCCTCTTTGCAGTTTTAAGCATCTACTCAAGAAAGATTCATGGGCCAAGTATCTGGGAGGATGAAGTACAGCAAATAGAAAAATGGCAAGAAGCATTATCGAATATCTATAGGATGGAAGATAACGATGAACCAGTAGAACTAGGCGAATTGCTTAGGAATGTAAATAAACTCGAACCTTAAGATTTAGCTTTCCACTTCTCTATTTCTGCGTGATTACCAGAAAGAAGAGTTTCTGGAACGGACCATTCTTCACCTTCTTCAGTCTTAAAAGTACTTGGTCTTGTGTATTGAGGATATTCTGGATTTCCTTCTGTAGTTTCGTCATTTAATGAATCTTCACTCCCTAAAACTCCAGGTAATAATCTGACTATTGAATCTAGGATAACCATAGAAGGAAGTTCGCCTCCCGAAAGAACGTAATTTCCTACACTAATTTCTGCATCTATTAAATACTTTGCAATTCTGTGGTCGAAGCCTTCATAATGCCCACAAATGATTACGACCCTTTCTACTTTGGATTTATATGACTCGGCAAGTGATTGAGTCCATGGAGTTCCCTTTGCGCTGGTAAGAATAACTTTGGTTTTAGGATTTGTTTTTGGATAGACACCAAGTGCTTTTAGAGAATTGTAAACCACCTCAACTTTAATAAGCATTCCTGGGTTTCCTCCAAAGGGTTTATCATCTACTGTATGGTGCTTATCTGTAGACCAGTCTCTTAGATTATGAATATTTATTTTTATTAAATCCTTAGCTTTTGCTCTCTTAATAATACTTTCTTCTAGATAAGAAAAGGCTTCTGGAAATAATGTGAGAATATCAAATTGCATTTATTTTAATTAACTAATGTATTTTAACATACTAGATCAGTAAATCTGATCCATATATTTACATTTGCTAATACCGTAGGTTTTATTTAAAATCCTGTCTATTATTAGTAAGTTTAAATGCTGCCAGATCAAGAACAAGAAGTGCCAGCCGTATTTTCAGATTGGTACGATAATACAGAGATAGAAGAGCTACTCTGCATGCCTTTATATAGGAACCTATTGAATACTAACCTAACCCTAAACCTCCACTCCTATGTATCAAACAGATTTTATATTCAAGAAAGAAGGCTGCAAAAGCTTGTGATACCACAGATAGAGAGTTTTTTAATAGAGTTGACTGCACTCGAAGAAGACACTGTTACACATAGAAAGTATGCCTATTTGAAACTTTGTGTTCGTACTTTAAACACAAAAGATTCTAATAGTGATATTAGGATTGCAGAGATCAGAATCTCAGAAGGATCTGCTTATAGCTTAGAAGAGCTAGTCGAGGGAAGCATGCTAAGCCTTTACGATTTACCTCCTTTATTACTTTTTCAGGTTAAAGAAATAAACACACTTACATGTAAGGTAAGAATTGGCCCAATAGAATCTATAGAAATTTAATCAAGTTTTTCTAACTTGGCGTACTCCATCATCAACTCTTTCTTACCGTAAACTGGACCGAAGTTTATTATTACAATGTCTGAATCTACATATTCAACTGTTCCTTTCCCAAAGTAATCATGTTTAACTTTATCGCCAACTGATAGTTCTACAGATGGTTTGTAAGGTTTATCGTACTCTGTTCCTGCACTCCAAGATGACTCATATCCTATTGCTTCATCGTTTTGAAGATCCAATATTGAATTATCTATATCTTCTACAAATCTAGATAATAGATTCCTCTGAGTCTTTCCAAAATATTTTCTAGATTTTGTATACGTCATGAATAGCTTTTTCTTGGCTCTTGTAATTGCAACATATGCAAGCCTTCTCTCTTCTTCCATTTCGTGCTCATCCATCATTGAATTTGAGTGTGGGAAAAGATTCTCTTCCATTCCAACTACAAAAACATAATCGAACTCTAGACCTTTTGCTGAGTGGATAGTCATAAGTGTAACTGTTTCTCCTACAACTTCTTTATTACTAAAAGCTTCTAACAATGAAATTTCACCTAAGAAATTTTCCAAGGCTTCTTCTGGTTCTTGATCCTCAAATTTAGTTGCTAGAGAAATAAGTTCTTTTAAGTTTTCAATTCTTGCTTCTCCCTCTACTGTTCCATCATCTAGCATTTCTATATATTTAGTTTTATCTAGAACAGAATTAATAAAATCAATAATTTTTTTCTTCTTAGATTCTTCAATTAAGGTATTTATGAGTTTTGCAAAGGACTTTATTTTTGGATTTATTGCATCGTTATCTAAGTTCTCCAATAAATATTGCATTGTGCTTAAACCTTTTGCTTTTGCTGGTGATTCAACTTCAGTAATTCCTTTATCTCCAATTCCTCTTCTCGGTGTATTTACTACTCGCTTAAAGGATGAATTATCTTTTGGGTTATAAATAATTCTTAAGTAGGCAAGGATATCTTTAACTTCTTTTCTTTCGTAGAATCTAACCCCTCCAACAATCTTGTAAGGAACGTTATTTTGAAGGAATGCTTCTTCTAAAGTTCTAGATTGAGCATTAGTTCTATAGAGCACTGCAAAGTCTGAATACGTTTGATCTTTTCCCTTTCTTAATTCTTCTATCTTTTCTGTTACCCAAAGTGCTTCGTTTTCTTCATTTAAAGCTTTATAGAGCACTATGTTCTCGCCCTCTGCATTTTCGGTCCAGAGTTTTTTATCTTTTCTTTTTTTATTTTTAGAAATTACTTGATGAGAAGCCTCCAAAATCTTCTTAGTAGAACGATAATTCTGTTCAAGTTTTATCACCTTAGCATCTGGATAGTCTTTCTCGAAGCTCAGAATATTTTTGATCGTCGCTCCTCTAAATGCGTAAATACTTTGATCATCATCACCAACACAACAAATATTTTTATAATGCTCTGCAAGCATTTTTATAATTGTATATTGTGCGTGGTTTGTATCTTGATACTCATCTACAAGAATATATTTGAATGCTTTCTGTAAGTTTGTAAGTATATCTTTATTTTTTCTTAAAAGTTCGACTGTTAGCATTAACAAATCATCAAAATCTAATGCATTACTATCTCTTAAAACCTTTTGGTACTCTGGATAAACTCTTGCAACAGCCTGTTGAAAGTATCCTTGTGCTGATTCTTGATATTGCTTTGGTCCAATTAATTCATTTTTTGCAGAGGAAATATATGAATGTATTGCGTATCCGTTGAACTCCTTGGATGGGACTTTGGCATTTTCCATTGCTTCTTTTACAGCTGCTAATTGGTCTGCAGAATCGTATATTAGGAAATTTCTATTAATTCCTACATTCTCTGCATACCTTTTCAATAGCTTTAAACAAACTGAGTGAAATGTACCCATCCATGGGAGATCTACTCTTTCAGGTTTCCCAGTAACTTCTGTCATAAGATCTGAGATTCTTTCCTTCATTTCACCAGCAGCCTTATTTGTAAAAGTCATTGCTAGAATATTTAGAGGACCAGCTAAACCAGAATCTAATATATATGCGAGACGATATGTAAGTACTCTAGTTTTACCAGAACCTGCACCTGCAAGTACAAGTAAAGGTCCTTCAGTTGTAAGGACTGCTTCTTTTTGTGGTGGGTTAAGAATGTCTAAGTTAATCATGGGAGTTCGAAATATTCTTTGAATATTATCACGATTCGAGGACATTTGCTTTTATAAGTTCTGCTAGCCTGAAGTCTAGAATTTCGAAGGAAGTTCTTTTATTTATTTGTCTAATTGAGCTGAATACTTCTACAAGAACTTTTATATTGAAAAATAGTTCTGATAACCTACAATCAAAATGACTTAGTAAATCGTAAAACCACTTAATATCTTTTGTTAAGTTTTTTACTATTTTACAGATTCTGGTTTTAATTAGCTGTGTGTATTGATAGTCCTCCTCCCCTCTACCATAACTTTCTAGAAGTATTATTAAAAGGGAAAGTTTTAAAACCTGTTGTAAATTATTCTTTCCTCCATCACGAATTCTTTCTTTAGACCATTCTGCAAAAGGTTTGCCAAATAGATCTTCAAAAATAAATGGGAATTTATAAGTTCTCAAAGTTAAATAAAGTATGTCAGAGAGCTCTCTTAAAGAAGCTTGCATATTCAAATCCTCAAGTGCTTCGTTTGGAGTATCTATATCTCGAAAATGATTAATATTTTCGGTAATAAACTTTTGTACTTCATCAAATTCAACCTTGGGTTTTTCCATAGAAAACTTACCGAATCTTCTATCCTTTTCTAGGAACTTTGGTTCTCTTGGAATAGCATCATCTTGCATTTCTGCAAGAACTTGATTAGCTCTTCTGAAAGCAAGTAGTCTATTGTTTTTTACTCGATCTAAATCGGGCGTGAATACTTTATCCATCGTTATAATTTGAAAGTTTCTGTAAGAATATTTACAGATATTAGGGGTATACTTATATGATATAGTAAATCAGAGCTGAAAGCAAATTATCCTGAATAGGCTTACTAATTTATAAATAACGAACGTTTGATATAATTAAACAATGAAAAAGATAGCAACTTTAAGCCTACTATTTATCGTATGTCTTTCACCATTATTTACTAAGGTTGTTCATGCAGCTTCACTAAAGAGAACTTTCTCTAGGGACTACACGATTGTAGATGATTATGTGCAAGTTAAAGAATCGAAACATCTTCAATTTGTTGAAGAAGGTTTAAAGATTCCTTCTGGTTCCCAAGAAGAATTTACGATCTTTAACCCGATTGATGTTGACCCAGATAAAGCTACTAAGCTGCAAAGGACAAAAGATTCTATAACACTAACAGATAGTGATGGGAGAACATTAGATTACCAAGCGGAAGACACTAGCAGTGGAAATCTAACAATCAAATTTAATTTTCCTAGAGATATAACTTTTTTTAATCCATATTCTGTAACTCTAGAATACAAATCTTTTGGACTGCTTATTAAGAGTGGAAATATTAGGGATGTTTACGTACCTGCTTTTTCTAAAGATTACATATTTAGTGATGATCAGTTTGAAGAAGATGTTGATACAAGAGTCATTATTCCAAAGTCACTTGGAAATATAAATTTTGTTTTACCAGAATCTACTCAAACGGAATCCGATGGTAATTATATTATCAATTTAAAGAAAGAAGATTTAGTTGGACAGACTGCCTGGATTCAAGTAGGTACTAAACAATTTTATTCATTCTCTTTAAAGCAAGCCTATACTAAATCTTCACCGATTGGGTTTACTCAAAATACTTACAAAATATTAATTCCAAGAGATGCTAATGCTGGCGTTATTACACAAAAAGTCTATTTTTCTAAAATAACGCCAACTCCTTACTCTGTTCAACAGGATGATTTGGGAAATATGTTTGCAGAGTTTCGAGTTCCCTCTAATGAATCTGGAGAGATAGTTATAGAAGGCTATGCTGAGTTAAATCAGGATAACTCCATAGGTTTTAAAGACTCAGGAAAACTTTCAGATATCGATCCGCAAATTATTAAAGATAATACTGCTCCCGCACAGTATTGGGAATCTGATAGTCCAGAAATTAAAGCAGCAGTTGCAGATCTTTTTAAAGGTAAGGATATTAATTCAATGAGTGTTTACGAAATCTCACAGGCTATATATACATTTGTCACCGATAAAATTGATTACAGCAATGTTAAAAGATTCGGTATTAATGAAAGACAAGGTGCACTTGCAACATTAAAAGGCGGTGCTGCTGTTTGTATGGAATATTCAGATTTATACATTGCATTAATGAGAGCAGCTGGAGTGCCAGCAAGGGCAGCATTTGGTTTCGGCTACTCTGCCTTAGATAGTGCACAAGCTGGTTCGGATACTATAAATCATCAATGGGCAGAAGTTTACATTCCATCTATAAAAAGCTGGGTTGGAGTAGATACAACCTGGGGTGAAAATGGAAACATATTAATTGGTGGGGATTTAAACCACTTCTATACTCATGTAGCAAACAAGTCCCCAAATACTCCAAGTACTACCGAAGTAAGACTTCTTGGAGGTTCTGTTGATATTCCCGAAAGAAAGGCAAATGTTGCAGCAATTACTTCAATTCCAACAACAGGTTTATCTACAGAAGATGAGCTTATTGCAAAGTACCCAAAACAAAATGAATTTGATATCAATGAAATTCCAGAAACTACATCAACAATATTAAAAGTAATTCTCGCTCTACTCATTACATTTATTATTGTTGCACCTTTTTTAATAAGGAGAAAAAACAAGGTCAAATCTACTATTAAGGAAATCGACAAGGTATACTAGAATTATGAAGACTTTTTTACACACAGAAATAAACACAGATCCAAATAATGTTTTTACAAAACTTTATGTTTGGAAAGCTCCAGAAAGATATTGGGTACCAAGAGATAGAGCTTGGTTTACTATCTATACAATATTTTTTCTACTAATAATTTTAATAGGAGTTTTAATAAAAGAATTTGTATTTATACTTGCTGTTCTTGCTTTTGCATTTCTTTGGTTTATAAACGCAATTATCCCTCCACAAATTACTGAGCATACTATAACTACGATTGGAATGAGGGTCTTTGGAAAACTATACAGATGGAAAGATATTAAACATTTTTGGTTTTCCGAAAAAGATGGTGTCGTGTTTCTTAATTTAGATTTTCAAGAAGATGAGAAGAAAACTTTGACAAAAAGACTTTCTTTAATTCTTAATGATAAAAGCCAAGATAAAGATATTTTTGCAATACTAATAAAATTTATTGATTTTGGTGAGAAAGAAGAAATTTCTTATAGTTTTTTTACAAGATTCACGAATGGTGAATACTATGAGATAGAAAGATATCTTCCAGAAAAAGAGATTGATATTATGCATGAAGAAAAAGGTATTGTGAAGAAAGAAAAGAAGGTAAGTATTCTAAAAAAGCTTCCAGGTTTCAAAGCTCATTCTAAATGATATAATCCCATTTGATTTATGGAGAGGTGCCAGAGCGGTCGAATGGGCTCGTCTCGAAAACGAGTATTGCGCAAGTGATCGTAGGTTCGAATCCTATCCTCTCCGTTCAAATAAATCAATACTCCACAATACTTTCCCTCCTTTTCCTTTTTTAAGCCCAATAGTCTTTATTTCAAAACTTTTAGGAGCATTAGCTTCAATGAATCTCATTGCATTGTCAGCGGAATCTAATCTTCCATAATTGCAAAGATTTAAATGATCTGCGATCCCACCTACTTCGTCTATATAATCTTGTGTATTGGAAATATTTTTAGTAATTAAATAACCATCTAATTTTTTTGATAAGGTTTTTAAACTCTCATTATTTATATATAGCGCAATCCATGCATAACCTTCAGTATATTTCTCGTTTGACCCCCTATTCTCATTAGTTACATGATCATACTCAATTGAAAACGATTCTTGATCTTTGAGAAAGTTTTTCAAATCAGATTTAACACTTAAAATATCCTCATCCTCTAAATTTGTTTGGGCCAAAGTTATATGTACATCCGACGTAGGAAGATCGTTTGAATATCTAAATCCATTGAAATATAAGTATTCTCTTATTTCATTTAACTTCTTAAGTGAATTAGCTTCAGGTAATGCGACAAGAAAGTATTTATCCATTTTATTTTCTTGCCCACCAATTGAGAAATGCAAACATCACAATTGATCCCAAGTAAATTCCCAAAATATTAAGCGCAACAATTACAAGCGAATCTAAAGATAATTGAAGGTTATTATTTACAACTCCAATACCGACCATAACCATTGGTGGTATTAATGCAACAGCGATCGCAACTCCAGCGATCGCTTCGCTAATATCCGGCCAGAAGTATGCAAATGTTCCAGCTAAACCAGAAATAAAAGCTACCATAAAATAATCTAAAGGTAATGTGCTTAATCTTGTTGTAATCTCAGACTGAGAATTTGTATGAAAGACCATATTGAATACTAACGAAACACCTATAGCAAGTAGGATCGCTACCGTAAGAGTTGATAAAGATTCAATAAATGAATTTAAGTCTTTTCTTACTGTAGATGTTGCAAGCCCAAGGACTGAATGCAGTAAAGGAGATAGTACCATTGCACCTATTATTACTGTTGGGCTGTTCATTTTGAAACCTAAAGCACTTATTGCAGAAGCGAATATTATTAATAGAACAAAAGAAAGGTCTAACTTGGACTTATGAGTTATCTTTTCGTATGATACTTTCATTTCGGATTGCGATAACTCCACTGCTTTCATATTAGGCTAAAAATAATTATAATTAAGTATATTTTTAATAATATAGAATTATGGAGCAAAAATATACCGCGAATGTATCTATCGTAATTAACGCAACGTCTGCAAAGATCTGGGAAGCACTTACAAAGCCTGAGGTGGTAAAGCAATATATGTTTGGAACAGACATGGAAGCAGATTGGAAAGTTGGCGGACAAATAAAATACAAAGGAGTTTGGGAGGGAAAGCCTTACGAAGATAAAGGTACCGTTTTAGAAATTCAGCCAGAGAAACTTTTAATTTCAAGCTACTTCTCTCCTCTATCTGGTATGGAAGACAAGCCCGAGAATTACTCGATTATAAAATATGAAATTACCCCTGAGGCTGTTGGAAGTAAATTAACACTTACACAAACAAACTTAGATAAAGAAGAAACTGCTAAATATATGGAAGGAAACTGGCAAAAGGTATTGGATTCTATGAAGAAGATTTTAGAAACAACTGTATGAAAATAGGTATTGATATTGATGATGTTCTAGCAGCGTTTAGTACACAGTGGCAAAACTACTATAACAAAACATATGGAACGAACTATAAGTTTGAAGATATTATTGATTACAATTTTGGAGTAGTTTATAAAGATGCCTCACCTGAAGAAGTTGTTAAAAGAGCTTTTGAGTTTGTGAATAGTCCAGACTTCTTATTAATTAATACTGTAGAAGGTTCTACAGAAGGTATCTCATCTTTAAAAAATCATGAACTTTTTGTAATTACTTCGAGAAGTGATGATATTAAACAAACTTCAATTGATTGGTTAGATAAACACTTTCCGAATAAGTTTAAAGATATTATTTTTACAAATAGTTTTAGTAATAATCCTAATTTAAAAGTTGTAACTAAAGCAGAAGTTGGAAAGAGGCTAGGAATTACCACAATGGTTGAAGATGCGCCGTCACATGCAATCAATTTTGCTGAAAACGGAGTTAAATCAATTCTCTTAGATAAACCCTGGAATAGATCTATGAAAGGCCATGACTTAATTACTAGAGCTAAAACTTGGGAAGAAGTTACTAAACTAATAAATGGATAAGAGCAAGATTTTAAAAGAATTTCAAAAAATTCCCAGTGTTGGAAAAGCAGTTGCAGAAGATTTATATGATATTGGATATCGATCAACTAAAGACTTGAAAGATGAAGATCCTGAGCGAATGTATATGAAACTTTGTGAATATACAGGAGCAAGAGTTGATAAGTGCATGCTCTACACTTTTAAGTGCATTGTATATTTTGCCTCAAATAAAAAACATGATCCTGAAAAATTGAAATGCTGGTGGTGGAAAGATAGTTGATTCTTAATGAGAACAAGTGTAGCGAAGTTCGAATTGAGAAGACACTTTTCTCGAACGAAGTGAGGGGCGAGTGACCTTAAACATAAATATTATTAAATGCTCATATGAAAAAAGTAATTGTTGCATCTACAAATCCAGTTAAAATTAAAGCTACAGAAGAAGGATTTAAAAAAGTATTTCCTAACGAAGAGTTCGAGTTTGTAGGAATCTCTGCAGCCTCTGGAGTTTCAGACCAACCAATGAGTGATGATGAAACTTATTCTGGAGCTATGAAAAGATCTCAAAATGCAAAAGCTCAAAGCTTAAATGCAGATTTCTGGGTTGGAATTGAAGGTGGGATTCAAGATGAAGAAGGAGAAATGGGTGCGTTCGCATGGATTGTAGTTTCAAATAAAGAGAAAGTTGGAAAAGGAAGGACTGGAGAGTTTATACTACCTCAAAAGATTTCAGAGCTAATAAGAGGCGGAATGGAACTTGGAGACGCAGATGACAAAGTTTTTGGAGGAACAAATTCTAAGCAAAAGAATGGTTCTATTGGAATTCTAACTAAAGATGTACTTACTCGAGCTACTTTTTACGAACCTGCTGTAGTAATGGCACTTATACCATTTGTAAATCCAGAACTCTACTGATTACCACCAGTGCTCAAAAATAAATATATTTTCATTTGGTGAATCTTGCAGTTCTTGTAAGAACTTATTTGTCGGGTCGTGAATTAAGACAATTGAGCTATTGTTATTAATTTCTGCAATGTTTCTTTGATTGATGTAAACAAATCTTTTTATTGTATTCTCTAAGACTTTAAGACCAGACTTTTCATAAAAGATTGTATTTTTTGACTCACAATTTCCGATTAAAATCTTATTTTCTGAATCTGAAAGCTTTTGTATTTCTTTCATCAATCTTTTTCCAAAACCTTTAGATTTAATAATTGAGTAAACCATTGAGAAGCCTAAGATTGAATACTCTTTCTGCATGAATTCCATCTTTGTATCGAAAATACGACAAAAAGCCACCACTTGTTCTTCATCCTTTACTAAAACAAATCTACTGGTATCGGAAAATCTTAATGGCTGTATAAGGTATACGTCAAACTCTATTAGTATGAACTTATTAATAAATTCTACCTGTTCAGCAGTTAAGTCGTCTGTTTTTACTATTTCTGTTTCCATATAAGTCTAATTTGTCTTTACGTTTAAAATATATCATAATACTTAATATTAGATTTAACACTATTTAGATTGAAGAAAGTCGCTGTCGTTTACGCTACAACTGGAGGTAATGCTGAACTAGTCGCAGAAGCTGTTGCAGAAGGACTTAACGAATCTAAACTTAAGGTGGAATGTATGCGAGCAGAGCTAACAAAAGCTGAAGATTTAAAGCCTTATGATTGTGTTGTTTTAGTCTGCTCTACTTACGACGTTGGAAAACTAAATGATAAGATGATTAGGTTAGATTCTGAATTAAATACGATGGGTGAAAAAGTATTTAAGGGAAAACACTTTGAAGTAATCGGATTAGGGGATTCTGAGCACTATGATATTTTTAATGGTGCAGGATGGATACTACGAGACACAGTTAAACGTATTGGTGCAGAACAGAAACTTGAGACAGTATTTTTTGACGGTTATCCTCATGGAAAGTTAAAGGAGTTGAAACAATGGGGCATAGATTTAGCAAAATTAATTTAACTAATTATTAGATCCTGAAATAAATTCAGGATGACGCAAAAGGATGGAAAGAATTACTATAAAAATAGCAGGACAATCTGGACAAGGTGTAAATGTATTGGGTGAAATTCTCACGAAGGCATTTAAGCGTGCTGGCCTTTACACTTTTGGTTACAGAGAGTATCCATCTTTAATTAAAGGTGGTCACGCGAGTTATCAAATTGAAGTAGCCTCTGTTCCAATTTTTAGTCCGAGTAAGAATATAAATATACTTTTTGTTCTAAATAAACAATCAACAAAATGGTACGAGACAGAATTTACAAAAGAAAGGCCTTCAGTTATTTTTCATGACATTCAGAATCCAAGAATAAACCATATCGAAGCGGAAGTATTTAAGAGGACTTCTACAGATATGATCTTCGTCCCTGCCTTAGATTTATCCATGCAAGCAGGAGGTAACGATTTAACATCAAACATTGTAACGCTTGGAACTATTTGGAGAATACTTGGCTTAGATAAAGAAATACTATTCGATGTTATTAGAGCCAAATTTGCCTCAAAGCCAAAGATTGTCGAGATTGATGTCGCTTGCGCAGAGAAAGGATTTGATTATGTAAATTTCTCGATGCCTCTATTTTGGAAAAGAATTATAAAACCTGATGAAGTTAGTGAAGAGGATAAAATTAAATTACACATTCTCACACAAACTAATAAATCGTTGATGACATTGAAAAAAGATATT
>JBLGEO010000051.1:0-31692 GCA_047445235.1 Candidatus Dojkabacteria bacterium
CTTTAAATCTTATCCTGGTGAATACGAATTCAAAGGTGTTATAAAATACATTGTAGGTTCTTATTTCTTTATCTTTTTAGAAAACAATGAAGAGATAAAAGCTGGAGATGATGCAGCAGATTATAAATTTGTCAGATTTGATAAAATAGTAGCAGAAGAATTAGGATTTACTGTAGTTAAAACTAAAATTCTTAAAGATATTCAAGAATATATTAAAACAAATATATTAAAATAATAATATGGAGAAAGATTCTAAAATTTATGTAAGCGGTCACTCTGGTTTAGTAGGTTCTGCCTTAATGAGAGCTCTACAGGTACAAGGTTATACAAATATCATTACAGCTTCACATGATGAATTAGATCTTATTGATCCAAAAGCCGTTGATGAATTCTTCTCAAAAAATCAGCCTGAGTATGTTTTCCATGTTGCAGCAAGAGTTGGTGGAATTATTGGAAATAAGACTTACCCAGCAGACTTTATGTACGACAATACTATGATTAATACGAACGTAATCTATTGTGCTCACAAATATAAAGTAACTAAACTTCTGAACTTTGGGAGTATTTGTATTTATCCAGTAGCTGCAGAAATTCCTGTTAGAGAAGACTCATTGCTGACTGGCCCATTAGAATATACAAATGAAGGATATGCTTTAAGCAAAATAAATTCTCTAATGTTTGCAAAAAAATATAAGGAACAGTATGGAGATAACTTTATAAATGTTATGCCTGCAAATATCTATGGTATTAATGATAACTTTCATAATCAAAATGCTCATGTTATACCAATGCTTTTAAGAAGGTTTATAGAAACTAAAGAAAGAGGAGACAAAGAGGTTGTGGTTTGGGGTACAGGAAAGCCTACTAGAGATTTTATATTCTCAGACGATGTAGCAGATGCTTTGGTATTTCTAATGAATACATACAATGATTTAGAGCATATTAATATTGGGCCCGGAGAAGAGACATCAATTGAGCAATTGGCAAATATGATTAAAGGTATTGTTGGATACGAAGGTGAGCTAAAGTTTGACACAACAAAACCAGACGGCACTCCAAGAAGATATTTGGATGTATCTAAAGTAAATGGTTTGGGATGGAAGACTAAGACACCTCTTAAAGAAGGTTTAGAATTGGTGTATAATTGGTTTATACAAAATCGAGACAAGATAAGAGAAGTATAGGCTGCTCGCACTGCAACTAAGCTTTACCACAAAGAAATTTTCACACAACATCTATGCATAAATCACGAAACGCATTTTTGGATATAACAAGAGGGATGCTGATAGTCTTAGTAGTCGTTGATCATTTGTTTCAATACAACTTAAAAAACTACGCCCAAGACCCTCTGTTTAATATTATAGTCTCCTTCTACATGCCTCTATTCATGATTATAAGCGGTTACATAGCTTTCATTACTCTCAGGAATGATTCGTATTTCGAAAAGATTAAAAAGAAATTCCTAAGCCTTATTGTTCCTTTTTTAGCATGGGGGTTTCTAGTTGGTTATCTTGTTGACTATAGTATCCATCAAATATCTTTTGGAGATTATGCACAGCTTTTATTCCAAAGACCCGATGCTGGTTTATGGTTTTTATGGGTACTTTTCCTCTGCTACCTTGTTTATTATTCTGCAAATTCTTTAAGTAAAGTTCAAAAGCTTATTCCAAGCCTACTAGCAGAAAAGATTCTCGTTTTGATCGTGGTGATAATATTGTTTATACCAACAAACTACTCATATGGTTTTAATTTACTTAGACTTCATTTACCGTACTTCTATACAGGAATTCTTGTGGCTAGGAATTATGATTTTGCTAAGAGGATTTTGAATAGGATTAAAGAAATAATATTTATAGCTTTCCCAGTACTTCTTATCCCTTTTAATAGAGATTCAGATCCAGGCTTTATAGTTAAAATATTTAGTAGACTTGGTGAGTTTATTTGGATTCCAGAAACAATTTATAAATACCTAGTTGCTTACACAGGCTCTATCTTCTTTGTTTTATTAGTTAAAAGACTTAACAACAAGTTCTTTAAGGGTATCTTTGAATATTTAGGGAAAAACTCAATAGATATTTACGCTATTCATTTAAACTTTATTATTTTCCTACCACTAGGAGGTTTATTGTCTACAGGTGTACCTATTGTTAACTATTTAGTTATCTTTACTACTGCAATTATTATTGTAGCTTGTTGCCTATTTATTTCAAATTTTGTTATAAAGCAGAGTGAGCTTGGTTCTAGAATCTTTCTGGGAAGAAGCTTGAACAAAATTAACTAAATAATATGAGGCAAAAGTGGATCGACATTCTCAGAGGCATAGGGATTTTCTGCGTACTTTTGGCACATAGCAGTTTGGGCATTTTAGATTTTCACATAGCCTCCTTTTTTATTCCAATCTTCTTTTTTATTTCAGGCTATCTTTTTAAAGAGAATAAATATTCAAATTTTTGGGAAATTCTAAAGAAAAAAAGTAAAACTATCTTGTTACCCTACTTTTTAATTTCACTGACTCTACTAATTATTTATGTCTTATTCAATAAAGTTGATATAGATTTTTTCTTTACTCAGCTTTTTGGCATTTTGTACTCTAGATTTGAGTTTATTCATGGTGATAGCAATTCCTTAAATGCCATTTTCAATCCACAGTTATGGTTTCTAACTGCACTTTTTGTATGTGAGATTCTCTACTACCTAATAACAAAGACCAAGAGGTTGGTATTTATTTTTGTAATAATGTTTGCTGTTATCGGTATATTGCTAAATACCTTCCTTCCTTTTTACCTTCCATGGAGTATTGATATTGCTTTAATATGTTTACCATTTTTTTATCTTGGTAAGTTCTTACAGAGTTGTGTGATTGAAGATAAATTTAAACTAATCTTTCTAACAGTCTTTCTTGTTTTTAACTTAATTCTTGCATATCTAAATGGGGTTCCAAATGTATCTGTTGGAGTCCTAGGTAACCCTATTTTATTCTACATAGCAGCTATATGCGGAATTCTCTTTTACTTTATAGCCTCTCCATATCTTGAAAAACTACCAATAATATCAAGTTTCTTTATATATATTGGACTTAACTCTTTAACAATACTGGGCTTTCATATTTTTGCTTATTATATTATTAGAATAGTATTGAATAGAGTGCTTCCTTCTTTCGAACAATTAAATGGGCAGTTAATCCATGGACTTGTTTATAGCCTACTAGCAGTACTAATTCTGTGGTATCCTTTAAGGCTGATTAATAAGTATCTACCTAGTTTTACTGGAAAATCATAGATATGTTGTCCAAGTAGCAAGTTTTACAAATAACTGATAGGATACTATAATTAAGTGGTTTTTAGCACAGATAAATGAATAGCGGAGTAAAAATTTACACACCAGATGCTAAGCAAAAGATAGGATTCTTCCAGACATGGGGAATAATGCTTAGAAACATTATTCAATCAAGAGATTTAATCTGGCAACTTTTCAAAAGGGATTTTCTTGCTACATACAAGAAATCTTATCTTGGAGTAGGTTGGGTTCTTGTTTCACCAATTATTGGAATTATTTCCTGGGTTCTATTAAATTCTGCCAACATTCTACAACCAGGAGATACACCCATACCTTACTTACCATACGTATTAATCAGCTCTACAATCTGGGGTTTGTTTATGGGATTTTACGGCTCTGCTGCTGGAACACTCGGTGCTGGAGCAGGATTTATAATGCAGGTAAAATACCCTCATGAAGTACTCTTAGTTAAGCAAATTGCTCAACAGCTCGCCAACTTTTTAATTACCTTTGGAATTAATATTATAGTTTTACTTCTTTTTGGAATTACTCCAGACTGGAAGATATTATTATTTCCAATATTAATGCTACCTATGTTGTTCTTGGGAGCTGGAATTGGGTTAATTGTTAGTGTTATTTCAATTGTTGCAACAGATCTTACTAATTTTATTAACATTGGCTTAGGATTTGTATTCTATGTAACACCAATTGTTTACGCAGCTACAAGACCTGAGGGACTATTTAGAACAATAGTTCAAATTAACCCATTAACTTATCTAGTTGGTGGAGTTAGAGATTTAATTGTAACTGGGACAATGGAATATCCTGATAGATTTATTATATTTTCAATAGCATCGTTTATTTTCTTCTTATTGGCATGGAGGTTCTTCTTCGTATCAGAAGATAAAGTAATCGAGAAAATTTTCTAATATGGAAGAGTATGTATTAAAAGTAGAGAATATCTATAAAAAATTTACAACTTCTTTAAAGAGAAGTATGTACTATGGCTCACAAGATGTTTTAAAAAATCTTGTTGGCATTAGTTACGATACTACAAACTTAAGGAAAGGAGAATTCTGGGCATTAGAAAACATAAACTTTGACCTTAAAAAAGGCGAGTCTATGGGTATTATTGGCCAAAATGGTTCTGGAAAATCCACATTACTGAGACTTATTAATGGTATCTATCCTCCAAACAGAGGAAAGATTATGGTAAATGGAACTATCGGAGCACTTATTGCTGTTGGAGCAGGTTTCCACCCGCATATGACGGGTAGGGAAAACATCTACTTAAACGGAACAATAATGGGAATGACCACTAAAGAAATTGAGGAAAAGTTTGACGATATTATAAGTTTTGCTGATATTGGAGATTTTATAGACGCACCAGTTGCAACCTACTCATCTGGGATGTCTATCAGACTAGGTTTTGCAATAGCAATTCATTCGGAACCAGAAATACTTCTAGCAGACGAAATTCTTGCAGTAGGAGACTTATCTTTTGCTTTAAAGTGCTATAGAAAGATTGCAGAATATCGAAAAAATGGAGGCTCTATAGTTCTAGTTAGCCATAGTATGCAGCTTATTAGAAATACTTGCGATAAAGTAATATGGATAGACAAGGGAAAAGTAAAAGATTATGGAAATACTCAAAGCATTTGTGATGACTACGAGAAGTTTATGCTTCAAAAAGATGTTAAAGAAGGACAAGGTCTAGGTACAATTGTGAATAACGATCCGACAGTTCATATCTCATCTGTTGAGTTTATGGATGGAGAGGGAAAGAAAAAGGTCTCCTTTGAGGTTGGTGAAGAATTCAGAGCTAGGATTCATTATAGTACATCGAGAAAGGTTAAAAACCCTATGTTTACAATAGGAATTCTAAATGCAGAAAGCATTTTAGTAATTGGAAACTACTCTAACTACGATATGAGTAAACAACTAGAGAGCTTAGAAGGCGAGGGTCACATTGACTTTGAGGTAAAAAAACTTCTAATTAAACCAGGAAGTTATAATTGTACAGTCACATTAGCTGAAAATGATTTAGCTAATGTTCTAGATTGGCATGAGAAGAACTACATGTTCAATGTTGTAAGTAATGGAGACGTTGCTTATGGATTGCTTCAATTACCATCTGAATGGACTAACCACAATGAAGATTACAAATAACCTAGGCAAGGCCTTTATCAATTCATTAATCAGCTACCCCGAAGACTTAACTAAAGTCTTAAGGCACATCTTTTCGGATATTAAAAGTGAGACTACTATAAAGAAGCTACTTTCTGAACCCGAGTTTTTTAATAAATATGTTGATCTTCTAAGGCAAGATCATAGTATCCTAGATCATGAGATTAAGAGCCTAATAGATATAGAAGGTTATTTTATGAGAGTGATGGATAGTATAAAGTTATCCGATTTGGATCCAGCAAGACTAAATAGTTTAATGGTTCTCTCTAAATATAAATTTAATCACGTTAGCTTTTCTCAATCTGGCGAAGATCTTATTGTAGAGTATCTTTTTAAATCCTTAGGTGTCGAGTATCCAACTTATATAGATATTGGTGCATACGACCCGTATGTTTTTAGTAATACTGCTTTGTTTTATATGAATGGCTCTAGAGGTGTAAACATTGACCCAAACCCAGAAGCTATAGATAGATTCAACAAAGAACGTCCAGATGATAAAAATTTAAATCTAGGTATTGCTTCAGCTGAAGATGAGCTAGAATATTACAAACTAGATAGTCCTTCTCTTAATACTTTTTCTAAAAAGTCAGCTACTGAGTATGAAAAGCTTGGACATAAGATTTTAGAAAAACAGATAGTCAAAGTTGATACCTATGAGAGTATAGTAAAGAACTACTTTGATAAAAAGGCTCCTGACTTTATGAGTTTAGATGTTGAAGGCTTGGATGAAGAAATATTGAGATCAATTGATTTTAAAAAGCATGCTCCTAAAGTAATTTGTGTTGAAACAATAACATACTCGAAAAAAGGTGATGGTGTTAAAGAAAAGGATTTAATTAAATTTATTGAAGATCAAGGATACAGACTTCATGCAGATACAAACCTTAATTCGATTTTTATCAGAAAAGATATTTAATAACTATTAATAATATAAACATGATTAGAAGAAAACTAAAAACTTTAGCTAAAATGATTTTAAGACCTGAGAGTCTACCTTTACCATTCTATGAAGTTGGAAGTAAAAACTACGAAACTAGAGAAGAGTGGTTAGAAAGAACTATAAAAACTATTCCAAACGGTCACAAAATTTTAGACGCAGGAGCAGGAGAGTTAAGATACAAAAAATATTGTACACATTTAGATTATGTGAGTCAGGATTTTGCTCAATATGATGGATCTGGTGATGGAGTAGGGTTACAGACTCAAGCTTGGGATAATACAAAACTAGATATAATCTCAGACATTATTAATATTCCTGTTGAAGATAAAGTTTTTGACGCAATTATGTGTATCGAAGTTTTCGAACATATCCCTGAACCTGCGCTAGCAGTAAAAGAATTCGCAAGAATTATTAAGCCTGGAGGAAAAGTAATTATCACTGCACCATTTTGTTCTTTAACCCATTTTGCTCCATATCATTTTGGAACTGGTTACTCAAAATACTGGTATCAAGAAATACTAGGTAAGTATGGATTTGAAATTAACGACGTTTCACACAATGGAGGTTACTTTGATTTCTTAGCTCAAGAATTAAGAAGAACAGAAAATATTGCAAAAATGTACTCCAATACCGACTTAGATAGAAAAGAACAAAAATTACTAAACGATAGTATTGGCCTAATGCAGAAATTAAAAGATAAAGACACAGGATCACATGAGTTATTGACCTTCGGTTATCACATATTAGCTACTAAGAAATAATTATCATGAACACTGAAGTTAAACCAAGAGTATCGGTTTTAATGCCAGTTTATAACGCAGAAGAATTCCTAGAAGATTCTGCTGGTAGTATTTTGGCTCAGACTTTTACAGATTTTGAACTTCTTCTTCTTGATGATGGATCTAAAGACAAAAGTCTTGAGATAGCAAAAAAACTTGCAGAAAAAGACTCAAGAGTTAGAGTTCTGCCTAATGAAGCTAACATGGGAATTGTAAAAACATTGAATCGAGGTATTTCACTTGCAAGAGGTGAGTTCTTAGCAAGAATGGATTCCGATGACTTTTCGTTACCAGAAAGGTTTGCTGAACAAGTTAAATATTTAGATGAGCATCCTGATTATTCAGTGTGCGGATCTTGGGTAGTAACTTTTGGAAATCACAATGGTAATGTTTGGGAACTCCCTTCAGATCCAAATCTTGTAAAGGTAACGATGCTTTTTTATAGTGCTTTAACTCATCCTGCAATTATGATGAGGAAGAAGGTGATTTTTGAAGATTTAGCTTTAGAGTACGAAGGTTACCACGGAGAAGACTATATTCTAATGATGAAAGTTGCAAAGAGATCAAAACTATCGAATGTTCCTAAGGTATTATTTAAATATAGAACACATGATAATAGCCTTATGGTTATTAACGGCGTTGCTAACCAGGAAGTCGCTAATGGAGTTCGTATGGATCAATTAAAATCATTAGGAATTACACCAACAGAGGAAGAGTTTGAAATTCACAAAAAATTTGGACGATGGGGGTTTGAAGATTCAGCAAAGTTCTTAGAGGAGAGCAAAATATGGTTTAGAAAGATTATTGCTGCAAACAAAGAATCGAGTTACTACGACCAGGATACTTTAATTAAGTTTCTAAATACAAAACTTTTAGATGCTTATAAAGGTATTAAAGTTAAATACAGTAAAGGTATTATTAAATTATTCTTCTGGGATTTATCTTCCGGACTTTCATTTTATGATAGACTTGGAATTACTCTAACATGGGTGTTTACATTTTTTAAGAAATTAATTTGATATGTATAAAATAAAAAAAGTATTACTAAAAATTAAAGAACTATATAAAAACAGTACTTTTGTAGAGAGATGGCAGGCTAGATTAAATCTAGGAATACATCTTCAAAAAAATATGAAGAATAAGCCAAAGATAGGTATGGCTGTCTTAGCTTTAAATAGACCAGAGTATTTAGAAATAACTTTAAATTCTTTATTCAAATCAAATCTTGATGCCTACGATATTACAATTCTTATTCAAGATGGTGGATCTGATATTGAAGAAGTAAAAAAGATTATAGAAAAAGACTGGGGTAAGAAAGTAAAGGTAGAAAGATATTACTCTCCTGTTAGATTCTATAATGCAGGCGCCGCAATAAACAGTGCAATGAAAAAGTTAAATGAGATTGGAGACTTTGACATAATAGGTTGGGCAGATCCAGATTGTCTATTCCATCCGGATTGGTTAGAAATGACAATGAAAACATTTTTATGGGCTAAAGCTAACCATAGTGATCATATTCTCGGACCAATAACTTCTTTTAACTCTTCCGATTATGAATATCATAAGATTTTAGGTACATATAAATCTCCTTCCGGAAACTATGTTGTAAAAAGACAAGCTGGAATGCTTAACTATTTCTACTTTAAAGAAGATTTCGAAGAGCTTGGTTTCTTCGAAGAAAATCCAGATGATGAAACTCTAATGACTAGAAAATTTGTAGACTTAAGAATTAGGAACTTTTGTACTGAAACGAGTTATGTAGAACATATTGGTCAAGTATCTATATTGAATGAATCCAGACCTGTTCCTGCTTCTGCACATGCAATCTTCCCAGCTAAATCTGATTGGGGAATTGATTTAAAACAATTTAGAAAGAAAGGGGATGAGTTTTATGCTGATATTGAGAGAAGGTATATTCAAGAGTCTTACAGAATATATTTCCATAATAAGATTGCGCTAAGTCAGAAAATCTTAGCAGCATGGAGCAGAATGTGGGAATTTGCACAAGAAAAGTGGAGGGAAATGAAAGCTTACGATAAAAGAAAAGCATTCTGGACTAAAAACTTAATCGAACTTAGTGAGTTTTCTGAAGTTAAAGTTAATCTTGAGCACTTCCCAACTACAAAAAGCGATATTAAAGTCGACATCGTAATGCCTGTTATTACAAGAGATCTGCCGGTTGCGGGTTTAGCAATTCAATCAATTAGAGAAAATCTTTTACACCCAATAAATAAAATATATATCGTATCTCCAAATAAGCCTGAGTTAGTAGAGTTTGCAAAACAGAATGATTTGATTTTTATGGATGAGAATAAAGTCCTACCAATTAAGATTTCTGATGTTGATTATGTTACATTTAACGGTCAGAATACAATGAATAGAGCAGGTTGGATATTTCAACAGTTACTTAAAATTGGAATGCATAAACATGTTGAGATGGATCACTACTACATACTGGATTCTGACACTATCTTAACTAGGCCACAGAGATTAGAAATTGGAGGAAAAATGATTTCTAACCTTGCAGATGAATACAATGAACCATACTTTAAAACTTTTGAAAAACTAACTGGACTAACTGTTGACTGCCCTTTCTCTTTCACATCTCATCAAATGTTTGTAAAGGTAGAATTAATGGCTGAATTTTTAAAATATATTGAAGAACATTGCAATATTGAATGGTATAAAGCAATGATTTTAGAAGCAGATAGAACTACTCACTCTGGAATTTCAGATTACGATAACTTTGGCCAGTATATGTTTAGCCAGCATAGAGACGAAATATTTATTGAATATTTCTATAACATTGGGATCCCAAGACCATTCTTACCAGACTACCAAGTTTTAAAGAAAAAGCTAAAAAATAAATACAAAACTATTTCTTTCCAGTATTATCTTTAATATATGAAAGATAAAATCAAAAGATTTGTAAACAGACAACTTACAAGAAGGGATTTACTTATCTTAAAGAATAAGACTTTTGAAGATTTAGTAAAAGAGAAGAACTTTTACGATGAGATGCTTAAGATTGAAACAGAGAGCCAGTATATTCCAGAAGAGACACTAGAAATCTTAATCTTCTCTTTTGATAGAGCTTTACAGATATACTCTTTAGTGAAATCAATTAGAGAATATGTAAATAAACCCGTAAAAATTCATGTGATTTACAGGAGCACAACATCTGAGCATCAGAAGTCTTACGAAGAATTAATTAGCGAATTTAAAGATATAGATTTTGTTTCGCAAAAAGATAAAACTGACTTTAAAGAAAAATTAATTAGCACTTTAAAAAAAATAAAAACTCAATCCATGTTCTTTCTTGTAGATGATATTGTGTTCAAAGATTATGTTAAAGTCGAAGACTTACTTGAACATGATTCTAAAAGATATATCTTTAGCTTGAGAATGGGAGATCACTTGAAAAGAAATCAACCAATGAATAAAGAACAAAGTCTTCCTGAATTTATTGAAAGTACTGATGAAAAATTAACTTGGATTTGGGAAGGTAAAGATTATGATTGGGGATATCCGCTCTCAGTTGATGGGAATGTGTTCTCCACAAGAGAGATGATCCTTCTAGCTGAAAATACAGATTACTCTGCACCGAATACATTTGAGGGTCACATTCAAAAGCATTTAAGATTCTACTCAAAGAGATTTGGTATCTGCTACAAAAGTTCTAGGATTGTAAATTTACCTATCAATAATGTTAGTACTGTTACAAATAATATTCATGGGAATATCGATCAAGAATCTTTATTAGAGAAGTGGAACGAAGGAATGATGCTAGACTATAAAAGATTTCATAAAGTAAATAATATTAGTGCTCATCAGGAACTAGAAGTAAGTTTTATAAAAAGATAGTTTATTTTTAAACAATTATTCATGAAAAAACAGATTAGAGATTTGGCAAACAAATTTGGTTACGATATAACAAAAATACATAAGCACGAAAATCTTCCTCAAACCGCTTTTGCTGCACCTGGGGAACCAGTAATAAATTATCCTTATTTAAGAAACTTTAATATTTTTGGGAATAAATTTCAGTTTTTTATAGCTGGAATTAATGGAAAAGAATATTACGATTACGATAATGAGTTATTTGAAAGCGTAGCAGAACCAAAAAGTATCTTATCTATTTTAGAACCAAACGACCATGTTCTAGAGATTGGTGCACACAATGGTTTCTATACCACATTGATGGCTACTTTTTTAAAACAAGGAACAGGAAGTATAATTGCTCTAGAAGCATTTCCGCTAAATAGTATGATTGCAGCATCTAATATTGGAATTAACCAGTTATCAAATGCAAGGATATTGAATGCAGCAGGAAGTGATAAAAAAGGAATTATTGAGATTACAAATGATCCTAATTGTTCTGTAGTTGAGGGAGACGAAGCAAGCAATAAACTAAAAGTTGAAGCTATGTCTATCGATGAGATCTGTGCAGAAAATCCAAATATAAACTTTATAAAAATAGATGTAGAGGGTTACGAAGAAACTGTTCTTAAGGGAGCTGTTAACTTATTAAAGAAAGCTCCAAAGATTGAGTTAGAGGTTCATAATGCTAACCACTTATTACAAAATCATGGTGGAGATCTTAAAAGATTACTTCAGATGATTGACTATAAAAGATACAAAGGAAGAGTCATGTTTAAAGCAGATACATACAATTATCATGATGTAGATTTTGACAATTTACCCACTGAAGAGGACTTTAATCTATTCCTAATGCCTAAATAAATTTATGGATAAACCATTAGTATCGATAATAACTCCAGTTTACAACGATGGTAAATTCTTAGATGAATCCTTGAGGAGTTCGCTCGCTCAAACATACCCAAATTTCGAAGTAATAGTTGTTAACGATGGGTCCACTGACGAATTCACTCTAGACTATCTTTCAAAAATAAATGATCCAAAGGTTAAAGTTATTAATAAAGAAAATGGTGGTTTACCAAGTGCTAGAAACGCAGCGTTAGTGGAAGCAAAAGGTGAGTTCTTTTTACCTCTCGATTCTGACGATAAAATTGAGCCTACAATGATTGAGAAAACGATTGCATTGATGACTGATGAAAAAACTGCTGTTGTTTACACAAACCAAATATATTTTGGGGATGAGAATAAACCTATGCCAATGTTAGATTACAATCCACAAGAAGAATTAGTAATTAATCATATTTCTGTGTGCTCCTTAATAAGAAGAAAAGCTTATGAAGATGTGAAAACGAAAAATGGATTTGGATACAACGAGAACATGACAAAAGGAGCAGAGGATTGGGATTTTTGGATTAATTTACAGGAGTTAGGTTGGGATTTTAAAGTTGTCCATGAACCATTATTTCTCTATAGAAAAAGATCTGGAAGTGCAACAGCGAAAGCTCTTACTAGATACGACTTTGTAATGAAACAACTTATGGAAAACCATAAAGAAATTTACGCAAAAAATTACGACTATGTAATTCCAAAACTTCAGAGTTTATATATGGATAGGGAGATGAGTGTTACAAACCTTAAGAAGGAAACGCAAAGTCCTGTTTGGCTTCTAAAAAGATTTTTGAAAAGTATTTTTGGGCAGAATTAATCTTTCTTCTTTACTTCCTTAAGTGCAAGTTCTCTAACTAACTTTGTAATATCGTTTTGCATCTTGTCCATTCGAAGAAGAGTCCTTAATAGAATGAAAAATATTATTATTGTAGAGACAACTAGAAGTGCATTAACTCCTAATTCAAAACCAAGCACATGAGCAAAATCTTGTAGAAGAACTGGGAATAAACTTATTAAACTGAAACTCCCCCAAATTACTATTGCTAAGATAACTTCTCTAATACCCTTCTTCTGTCTTAAGAATAAAATTATAGATCTTAAAATTAAGAAAGCACAAAGGATGATTATAATTAATTGATAAGCTAGAATTTCTCCTGTCATGTTGTAATACTTCTAATAATCATTCTAAAAAACATACTAAATCCATTCATTAAATTTTGTGAGACTCTCATATGTTCTAGTCCATTCCATTTCTCTTTTGAATATTTTGAATAAGTAACAGTGATTGGAACCTCAACTGTTCTTAATTGATGTACTCTTGCTTGATATATAATTTCGGATTCAAATTCATACCTATCAAAAATAGTATGAATTTTTTCTAAAGCCATTTTATTGTAGCCTCTAAATCCACTTTGAGTATCGCTTGATGTTGCTCCATAGAAAACAAAAGTTAAAAAGTTTCCAACTTTATTCGCAAGAACTCGTGTAAAAGGAATGTTCTGATTGTCTATAAACCTGCTCCCTAAGACTACATCTGCGGTTTCATCGAAAAGGTGTTCTAACACTCTATGGATTTCTTTAGGATTATGCTGACCATCAGCATCTATAGTTACAGCAAAATCGGCACCTAGAAGCTTTGCAGCATCCATTCCAGTCTGCGTAGCTGCTCCTTTACCTCTATTTATTAAATGGTCTAATACAACACATTTCTTCTCTTTTGCAGCCTTAGAAGTATTATCTAAACTTCCATCGTTAACTACGATAATATCATCGTAACCTTCTATATTAAGTGCGTCGATGACTCCGCCAATAGCAGGCTCTTCATTAAACGCAGGAATAATTATAAAAACTTTTTTGTCCATTTAAAACTAAACTTGTCTAAATATTGTATTTAATTATTTCAATCATCGCTTTAAATCCATCTCTAATTGCATTCATTTTTTTACCTTCTGCAATACTTCTCGGATTGTAAGAAATTGGCACTATTCCTAATTTTAACCTTTTACTATCAATTTTGTATTTAGAAAGTTTTGCCGTAACTTCTGGTTCAAATCCGAAATTTGAAGTTGTTTGAATATCTTTAGCGACTTCTCTTATAACATCTCCTCTAACTAGTTTGTAGCAGACTTCCATATCTGGAATCCAACGCTTGAACCTAGGGTAGGTAAATAGATTAGACAAGACGGTAAGTACTTTATTTCCAAAGTAATTTTGCCAGTAAATTACTTTATTCTTTTTTCCAAATCTATTTCCGTAAACAACATCAAGTTCCTTGTCTACAAACAGTTTTAATAAATCTACTATTTCATTTGGCTCATACTCTAGGTCCGCATCCTGAATTACAACAACATCTCCTGTAGTTTTTAAAAGGCCATTTTTAACAGTAGGAGTTTTTCCTAAGTTTGTTGCGTTTTGAATTGATTTAATTTCCTTATGGTTTGCTGATAACTTAAGCATTATTTGCCAAGAATTATCCTTAGATCCATCGTTTACTATGATGATTTCTTTCTTGAAGTTGTAAGGTAATTGAACTTGCAGTACTTTGTTTACAAGCTCTTCTAATGTTTTTTCTTCGTTATAAACTGGGATAACGATTGATAATTTCGATTCCATGCCTAGAAATTTGTATAATGAGGTCAATTATTTAACCAAAATGTATTTTAACCTTTTAAAAAGGAAAAATCTAATAGTGATTATAATTTTAGCGTGTGTGTTTCTTATTAAGATCTTCTTTTTAACGAAACTTAATAGTTTGGGATGGGAAGCAGATGAGTACATGCACTTTCTTGAAGCTAAAACTTTGCTTACAAATTTTCCACATAACTTAAGTATTGGGATTGGTGTGTGGTCTAAACCAGGATATATTTACATTTACGGCATGTTGATTACGATATTTAACATCACTTCTCTGCTTAACGCTCAGATTATTACAATAGTGATTGGGTTGATTACTAGCTGGTTAATTCTGAAAATTCTTGCTGAACTTAAATGCAGTTTTAAGATCCAAATTCTAGGGTTAATACTTACAAACTTTTCATTTCTAATGTTTAGAGGAAGTTTAAGTATTATGACAGAGCCAATATTTGCTCTCTTTTTGACTGCCGGAATTTATTTTTTAGTTAAGCAGAAGTTTGGCTTAAGTGCATTAATGTTTGGACTTTTACCTTTAGTTCGAATTGAAGGTCTGTTCTTTGTGGCCCTTTTGATCGTGTATGTGATTTATAAGAAGAAGTTTAGTAAGATTGTATTTCTAATTACTCCAACAATTATTTGGAACTTCCTAGGGTTTCTAATGACTTCCAAATTCTTCTATATCGTCGATAGCGGATACCCTTTGTCAGCAGGTAAATACAGCCATGGTGGTTATCCATACTACGTTGAGGGTTTTATGAAAATTGATCCAATTATTTTTGTTTTGTTTTTGATATCGGCAGTTTATATTTTTAGATATTTTAAAAATAAACAATGGGTGAAGTTTGGAGTTGTATTTTCGTTTCTTTTGTTCTTATTTCTTCAGATTATTTTCTGGAAGTTTGGACTTTTTGGAACTGCAGGATTGATGCGATATTTTGTGACGGTTTTACCTTTAGCAATAATTTCAATTTCGCTTTTCTTTGAGCATATTTTTGGATCGATAAAGAATAGATTTGAGAGTTGCCTAATCGTTTTCGTAATTTGTGTGCTGCAGGTTTTCTTTACAACAGTTTTATTTATGCGAGGAGGTTTAGTATTTAATCAGCAGACAAGAGCAGTTGTTGAACCTGGGGTTATAGAAGCTGGGGATTGGGTGGGCAAGTATGTGAGTTCAGATACTAAAGTTTATTCTGATGTTCCAGAAGTAATTTATTTTGCAGGAAGAGATTTAAATAACTCAACGATTTTTGGTGGACACGAAGCATACCTGAGAGGTGAAAATGCCGTTTACATTTTCAAGAAAAGCACAGCTTTTGATAATAGCTTCTTTGATAATTTAAAAGGGAGTGAGGTGGTAAACTTTTCAAACAACGTATATGTTGTTACACTTTAGTTTTTCAAGAAAGCTTCTCCAATTTCTTTAGCAGGAATTGATTCGATATATTCTTGTGTTACTTCTTTTTCTTCAAGCATTCTTAAATACTTAAATGCCATTTGAGAAACATAAGAATCCTGTCTAGCTTCTGGGAGTTGGTCTTTAATTTTATCTATCCATTTATTCATCACATAAAGTCCGTTTAGTAAGTTTAGATTTTCTTTCATTCCCTTTTTTTCTTCTGAAATTTTATTGTAACTAACATTTACAAAGTGAAAGACGAATGATCTATTTGTCCATCCAATCTTTCCAAACTGTCTTAAATACATACTCAAATCAAAGTCATCCCAGTATCCGTGTATGATGTTTGGATCGCAGAAGTAACCTAAGTCTTTGAAATATTCTGACTTGAAGACATTGCAAAATCCAGCACAGAATTTATAGAACTTGTCGTATTCATAAAATCTTTTCTCTTTAAAATGTTCGTCATAATCTGATGTTGGAAGTGTTTTTGATTTTAGTTGTAAGTACGAATATTTACTTATAAATGAAGGGAGAAGTTTTACATATTTCCACCAACTCCTATCGTTATAGTATGAGTTTGAATCTGGTGAGACTTGAACTATATCTGGATTATCCAAAACTTCATTTAAATCAATGAGCCATTTTTTTGTTACTATTGTGTCACTATTTAATAAGCAAACTCTCTCAAATTTAACTGCTTGATCATAAACTGAATTCACGCCACCAACGAAACCTAAATTCCTTTCATTCTGAGTTAGAGTAATTTGATCTGGATATTTATCTTTATATTTTAGACCGACTTTTAATGACTCTGAATCCTTAGAATTGAAAACTAAAAAGATATGGAAGTTTGAAGTATGTTTAAAAACGCTTTCGAGACATTTACTTAAATGCCATGGAGTTTTGTAACTAACTATTATTATTGCAGTAGTCATAACTCGAAAACCTCTTTTGTCTTTAGGTCAGTAAATCTGATCCAGGTTGGTTTGAAGATTAAATACTTATTGTCTGGATCGTTTCGAAAATTTTTTGCATACTCATTTTTAGCACAATGAATATCCCCTGCCTTTTGCTGATCCTCTGCTTCTGTAGTTTCACCATCCATTTGGAGAGTTAAGAAATCATCGGTACTCCAGCCAATTACTATAGATGTTTTTGGATTCTCTTTTATATTTTTGTACTTTCTAGTTTTACTTGAAGTTGAAACTATAATATTAGTTCCATCAAATTCAGAATATGACAACACCGCGGATTGAGGAAAGCCTTCAGCACTGTTAGATGAGATTACACAAAAACCATGATTTTTTATAAAATCGATCACTATTTGTTTTTTGTCCATGCAGAGTAGTGTAATATAATTAATAATAAGATTTTACTATATCTAAATAATGAGAGAGGGGAGAATAAATAAACAGTTATTATTTTTATTTATAGCAATGGCGCTTCTAACATTTACTAGTTTACTTATACTCTTCTTAAATAAATCAACAGTCTCTAGAATTCCAGTAAGTTCTCCGGTTAGTAATCCAGTTAGTTACTTTGTAACATGGGATTCTACTGGCCCAGGTCCAGATGGAAATACAAATCCATTGCCACCCACACCTCAAACACAAGAACCTGTAGCAGGGACTCTTAGATATAGAAATGATGACTTGAACATTCTAGATGTCTTATATCCCGATACTTGGACATTTAAAGTTAAGACATTAGAAGATACTAGTAGTATGGGGTTTGCTAGTGCAAGAACTGGAGAATGTTTAGTTAATTGTATGGGAATATCATTAACGAAAGGAGATTTAAGCATAAAGATGATAATTAATAAAAAGGTAGCTGATGAAATGTATCAACCTATTTGTAGTAATACAGCAGAAGTTACCTACCTGGACCATTCAATAACTTATAAAAGCTGGGCTAGAATTAAGAGTTCTTTGGGTTATATTTATACAAGAGACTATTCCGATGGTTTAACTCCTGCATACTACACACCCGCAGAATATGGGGTTGCAACAGATGAGTGGAGTTACGTTGGAGGACAACCATATAAAATTTGTTTATTTGGAAATTTTACAGGTGGCTATAGTAAAGTTGAATATGATGCTAGCAAAGGGCCAGTTGGCTTTTTAATGGAGAATTTAGAATATCCACTAAGTACTAAATTATCTGATATTGAGCAGATCGATGAAATAGTCGGAAAGTTTAATTTCTAAACTCCTATCCACCACTTAATCATCGCAAACTTTGCTTTGAGTGAATAATGCCTTAAAGCAATCCATAGCCATGCGTCTCTTTTAATCTTCTCAATTCTTTTAGTTTTGATTTTATCTGTAGACTGCATGTATTTATGATGCAAAGTAGTAGAAGGTTGATACATAACCTTCCATCCAGCTTTTTTAGCTCGAATAAACATTTCAACTTCATCCAAATATAACTTTATTTTAGTCCAGTAATATCCAATTTGTTCTAACATTGAAGTTCTATATAGTATGCAAGCACCTGTAACTCCAAAAACTTCCTTCTGGGTATTGTATTGGCCTTCATCCTTTTCCAGAAAACCGATATCATAAGCCTGCCTGAATCCATCGTAGAGCAAACCAGCAGAGTTTATTTGTCCTTCATTTTTATTCTTATAGAATCTTACTTTAGGGCCAACAGCTCCAACAATAGGATTAGACATTGGCTTTAGTAACTCTTCAATAAGGTTTGCTTCACATTTTGTATCTGGATTTAGTACCATAACAAACTCAGGAGAGTAATTTTTTATTGAAAATTCAATTCCTATATTGTTTCCACCTGTTAAGTAGATATTGTCTGGAAGTTCTATGAGGTGTGTAAAATCTGAATATTTTTCGCGTACAATCTTTGCCGTTGCGTCTTTCGATTTATTATCAACAACAACAACATTGAAATCTTTAAATGTTTGTTCTTTCAGGCTATCTAAGCATTCCTCTATATCTTTTTCGTTATTCCAAGTAACAATCACTACAGAAACTTTTGGCATTTATCTATTAATAAGAATTATCAATCAAATTATACCCAAAATACCCACCCAGTTTTCGAAAAAATGTATAATGGGTTTAAGCTTAGTGTAAACTAATCTTATCGCAACGATAGTTGCAAGAAGATTAGTCATAGTATGATGGCGAAGCTCCGCTACAACAAAAATGCGGACTTTAGTCCGAAGTTTTTATCTTTAAGTTCGTTTTTTGTGTCCAATTTGATAGATTTATTTCCAATAGTAAAAGCACAAACAGTGGATGCCTCTGCGCAGCCTACTTTCGGATCTATCGATGTCGGAGGTGGAAGCACGGTTACAGCCAGTATGCTTCTAAGCTCGGATAAGACAGCAGTAGACATTGGGGAAAAATTTACAGTGACAGTAGAAATAAAAACAAACACTGTAACTATAAATGAATATCGAATTGTTATAGATTTTGACTCTACAAAACTTCAAGTTCTTGACCAAGATCCTAGTACTCCCGGAATACAAATAAAACTTCTGGATACAATTTTTGTTGTAGAAAACCAAGAAACAGACAATACTGTTTCACAAAATGGTAGAATCACTTTAATTGCAAAAGTTGATAGCGGTAATCCATTTACTGTAAACAAGAATGTAGCAGAAATTCAGTTTCAAGCACAGGCAGCTGGATCACCTACTATAAAGATTTTTAAGGATGCAAGTGGAAGTAGATTAATAAGACAGAGTGGCGTTGGTGTAGATTTTACTCCGAATGGGCTTACAGTACAGGTTAAAACAGCTACAGGTGCTGGAACTACAACTGGCTCAAATCCTCCTCCGACAAATCAAACTACTACTACAACTACTACAGGAGGTACAACTACCACTACAACTATCCCTAAAACTGGTGTTGCAGATGATCTAGGGACAGCCCTAACAGTACTAGCAGCAGCGATATTAATAATTACTGGGATTAAGTTGAGCTCGGAGAAAAAAAAGAAAGGTGAAATATAACCAATACATATTGCTATATTCGCTTTAATTTAGTAGAATTCACAAACTTTTTGAAAATAAATAAGAAAGAAACCAAAAAAGAAGAAATTGAGAAGAAGGATGACAAAATTACACTCGAAGGAGTTGTAACTGAGGTATATCCAGAGATGAGATATAAAGTTGATGTAGATTTTAAAGGATTAAAGCACAGCGTTGTCTGCTATGTTTCCGGAAAAATGCGAAATCGATTTATTGAAATAAAGAAAGGAGATAAAGTAAGAATTAAGATAAGCTTATACGATATAGATAGTGGAATAATTGTTTTCCGTTTAACAGATAGAAAAGTGCCCGTAATTGCTTAAAGGTATTTACAATTGCCCTAAAATTTGTTATAAATGCATTTGCTAATTTGAATTTTAAAACATGAAAGTAAAATCAAGTATTAAAAAAAGATGTAGGTATTGCTACATAGTGAGAAGAAATAAAAAAGTTATTTCTAAAGGCAAGGTTGCAATGAGACCTACTTACTATGTTTACTGCAAAGTAAACCCAAAGCACAAACAGAGACAAGGATAATTTTTCTAATTAATTATTAATTATTTAATTGTGGCAAGAATTGCTGGTATTGAGATTCCAAACGAAAAGAGAGTAGAAATAGGTTTAACTTATATCTTCGGCATTGGCTTATCCACTTCACAAAAGATTTTAAAAGCTACTAAAGTAAATCCAGACAAAAGAGTTAAGGAATTAACAGATGATGAGATTAAGAGGATATACGCATATATAGAAACAGGAGTACAGGTAGAAGGACAAGTTAGACAGCAAGTTTTCCAAGCAATTAAAAGATTAAAAGATATTAGATCTTATAGAGGTTTGAGACATAAAGCAGGTTTACCTGTAAGAGGTCAGAACACTAAGAGTAATACACGAACAAGAAAAGGTAAAACAAGACCAGTTGGTGGTTTAGCAATTAAAGTTGCAAAGAAATAAGTAAACTTGTTGCTAACGTAATAAGCAGAGCTTGTTTCTAATAGAAATAATTATTTAATTTAAGTATTTAATAATGGCTAAGAAAGCAGTTGTTGCAAAAAAAGTTGAGAAGGTTGTTAAAAAGAAAAAAGCTAAGATTTCAGTACCAAAGGTTTTGGTTAGAGTTAATTCAACATATAACAATACGATAATTAGTGTTACAGATTACGCAGGAAATGTAATTTCTTACTCAAGCTGTGGACTAGTTGGATTTAAAGGAAGCAAAAAGAGTACAGCATACGCAGCTCAAAAAGCTGGGGAAGATGCTGCATTAAAAGCAATGAATGTTGGTGCAAGAGAATCTGAAGTTATTGTTGATGGAGTAGGAATCGGAAGACAAGCAGCAGTAAAGGGAGTTAGATCCGCAGGTTTAAGAATAACTTCTTTAATCGACAAAACACCAGTTCCACATGGAGGAACAAAGCCAAGAAAGAAACCAAAGAAATAAGCAATGGCTTGTTTCTGATAGAAATAATTAACATCCCGAGCATAGTCGAGGGAACTTATTAAATTAGAATTAATATATGTCTAGATATACAGGATCAAAATGGAAGATTAATAGAAGAGAAGGAGAAACAGTCCTAGGATCTTCTGATAAGTGGAAAAGAAGAACAACTTTACCTGGACAGTTCCCAGTGCTTAAAAAGAGACCATCAGACTACGCAATTCAATTTAGAGAGAAACAAAAGGTAAAAAGAATGTTTGGAATGAATGAGACACAGTTTGTAAGATTTTATAAATTAGCATTAAAGTCTCATGGAAACACAGCACTGAGACTTGTACAGTTATTAGAAATGAGGGTAGATAATGTTGTTTATAGATTAGGATTTGCTACAACAAGAGCAATGGCAAGACAATTTGTAACACATGGACATATAACAATTAACGGAAAGAAGCATAATATTCCATCCACTATTGTAAAAGTAGGAGATGAGCTTAAATTTAAAGAATTAGCTGATTCAACATATATGAAAGAAATTTCAGAAAAGAACAAAGCAGCAACAGTTCCAAGCTGGTTAACAAAACTAGAAAAAGGCGGAAAAGTTAAGAACGAGCCAGTAAGAGACGACATGGACAAAACAATCAAGGAAAGATTAATAATTGAACTTTACTCTAGATAAAACTAAATCTTATACACAGAAACTTATGATTTCTCTTAAACAATTCAACATAAAAAAGGTACAAGATGGAGCTAATTCAGCTACATTTCAAATTGGACCTTTGCCACAAGGATACGGAAGTACATTGGGAACATTCTTAAGAAGAACATTACTATCTAGTATCCCAGGATCTGCAATTACTGCAGTTAAAATCGATGGTGTAGATCATGAATATTCTTCAATGGATGGACTAAGTGATGATATCTTAACAGTAGTTCTTTCTTTAAAGAACGTTGTTGTTGTATCTAAATCATTAGAACCAGTTACTGTAGAATTAAACGTTACAGGAAAGAATGGACAGGTTGTAGAAGTAACAGCAGGAGATATTGAGAAGAATCAAAACGTAGAAGTTATCAACCCTGATTATGTAATTACAAGACTAACAAGTGCAAAAGCAAAATTCAAAGCTACTATAACAATAGAAAGAGGTATCGGATATGCTTTACCTAACGAAGACATGAGAAAAGAATTAGGAGTTCTTCCTTTAGATTCTAACTTCTCACCTGTTAAGTTAGTTAACTATTCTATTACTCCAGCTAGAGTTGGAAAAGAAACTGAATTAGACCAATTAGACATTACTATTGAGACAAATGGAGCAGTAACATCAGTTGAAGCCTTACACGTAGCTTCTGATATTCTTCACCAGATGACAAGTCACTTAATTACTCAGACAGAGCAAATGCTTTCTGGTAAAGAAGTAACAATTGCTGTAAACGCAATGCAGAAAGAACAAGAAGAACAAGCTAAAGTTGTTGTAAAAGAAGCACCAATTAAAGTTGCAGATTTAAACCTATCTACTAGACTAACAAACGCTTTACTAAAATCTAACTACGAGAACTTAAGAACTCTAGAAGGATTAACAGAAGAAGAAGTTGCTAGCATAAGAGGAATGGGAAGTAAGTCTTACTTAGAATTACTTGAAGTATTGAAGAAATACAATATTAAATTAGTGTAAAACCATGAATAAGGGAATTAAAAAACATAGAATGCAAGGTAAAACTCATTCTCATAGAGATGCTTTAGTAAGATCTTTAATTTTAGACCTAGTTGTTTCTGAGAAATTAAAAACTACTCCATCTAAAGCTAAGATTATTAAGGCTGAGTTTGATAGATTAGTTACTCATGCAAAAAGAAAAACTGTCAGCGGTCAGCAAGTTATTCAAAGTTTCTTTAACTCAAACGAAAGAGCTATGCAGAGATTTTATACAGTTGTTGAGACAAAATGCCAAGACAGAGATTCTGGATACACAAGGGTTATTAAGACTTTACCAAGAAAAGGAGATAATGCAGACCAGGCATATATTATGCTAGTTAATTACTCTGAGAAAGTGAAAAAATCTGAAGTAGAAAAAATGTTGGGTCAGAGAAAAAAGAAAGAAGAGAGTAAATCAGTTGCAGGTAGAGTAAAGAAGGCAGTTTCTAAAGTTACTAAAACAGCTAAAAAATAAGTATTACTAATGTAATAAATTAATATAATAATATGAAGAGTATAAGTTCAATATCACAAAATTTAATAGAAGAGAAATGGTACATAGTTGATGCAGAGGGAAAGAGAATCGGACTTATCGCATCAAAAGTTGCAGAAGTTCTGCAAGGGAAATTAGACAGATTGGTAAGAGATTATCATGAGCCTAAAATTCATGTTGTTGTTGTAAACGCAGCTAAGATTGACTATACACCTAAGAGAGGAATGACAAAATTCTATAAGAATTACTCAGGATTCCCAGGAGGACTAAAATTTCAATCTCTTGATGAAGTAATGAGAGCACATCCAGATAGACCAATAGAGACTGCAATTAGAGGAATGTTACCAAAAACTAAGCAAGCAGACAAAATGATGGCTAACTTAAGAATTTACAGTGGTGCAGAGCACGAACATACGGCTCAAAGCCCAGTAGTTTTAGATTTAAAGAAATTATCAATTTAATATGGAATATATCTATACAATAGGAAGAAGAAAAACATCAACAGCTACATTAAGATTGTACAAAAAGAATGGAGTTAATCAAATTAACGAAAAAGCTGTAGATCAACTATATGTTCATGATACAGATCAGAAGATTTTAGATATTCCTTTTAAAGCTACAGATTTAGATCCAAAGTCTTACTCGTTCACTGCTAAGGTAGTTGGAGGAGGAAAGTACTCTCAATTAGAAGCTGTTCAACATGCTATCTCTAGAGCAATTGCAAAAATGTTCCCAGAGAAGAAAAAGCAGTTAAAGATTGCTAACCTACTAACTCGAGACCCTAGAATGGTTGAAAGAAAGAAACCAGGTTTAAGAAAAGCAAGAAGAGCAGAGCAATACTCAAAGCGTTAATCCTTTTTATCAATGAATTCTTCAAACTCTGTCTCTACAAGAGCCAAGGGTAGAATTTCAGAAGATTTAGCGTTAAATTACCTCCAAAATAAAGGCTACAAGCTCCTAGAACGCAACTTTACAGTTAAAGGTGGTGAAATTGACATAATAATGAAGTTTGATGGCTTTATAGTCTTTGTAGAGGTAAAAAGTATTTACGCACTTTCCGAATATTCAATCTACAATGCACTTTCCAGAAAGAAGAAGTTATTTCTTAAGAAAACTATTGATAAATGGCTTTTAAAAAATAATTTGAAGAATACACCTTGGAGATTAGATGAAATTGCAATGATTAGACTACCCGATAGTACTTATAAGATAGAACATTTCGAGTTTATAGCATTATGACAAGAGGGTAAATATTTGCCAAAATATAGTTAGCAGGTTTATAATAGTAGTGCTAAGCGTAATTTATTTAAAATAAAATATGCCACCAAGAAATCCAAATAACTCACAATTGACTCAACAACTTACAGCATTAATTCCAAATTTCTGCGATAAGTGTGGGGCAAAACATAATAAATCAGATATAGAAATAATCAATCAGGATCCAACAGGAATATCTTGCAGATTAGATTGTCACAACTGTGGAAATAGCTACATAATGTATCTCAACTCACCATCTGATGGAGTTTTAACAGGTAAGAAAGCAATGTTGAAGACAGATGTTTCGAACTCTGAAATGAGAAAGTACTCAAATGCTGAGCTTTTAGAGAATGATGAAATATTAGATGCTTTAATAGCTTTAAAAGAAGTTAAGAATATTAATGATTTTAATGTCTTATTTCCAGAAGATTAATTGATGATGAATATGGACCGCACAAGATCTTTGATCCTGCTTGCGGTGCGGTAAAAGAAAACCTCGCAATCGCGAGGTTTTCTTGTTTTGTGACGTCAGTAATACATTTGTGCATGGTTCGACTCCGCTCACCATGACAGGTCGTGTCTTCCCAAGAGGAGTCGAGGGATGATTTAAAACATTCAGACTAGGCTGTAACATACCGGCAAGCCGGCACAAACGGCCTTTTCTCTGTGTTGACCTAATTCGTCACTCCGGCTTTATTGAAATTAAATTAGATACTAGCTTGAGCTTAGCAGGCACTTCATCTTCATCTGCGGAGGTTAGAATAAACTGATTTCCACTTTCTGAGACTAAGTCTGCAGCTACAATTCTATTTGAATCGTCAAGCTCGCTCATTAGATCGTCTACAAGAAAGATTGGTTTTACATTCTTGATGCTGAAATAATGATCAGATTGGCTTAATTTGAATAGTAGAACTCCAAGCCGCTGTTGACCTCTCGAACCGTAGAATCTTAAGTTCTCACCATTCATTAGAATCGCAAAATCGTCTTTATGTATTCCATAAAGTGTTTTTCCAACTATTATTTCTTTCTCAATATTATCTGAGTACTTTTGTAGCAGAGTTTGTTTAAAATTCTCAGTGGAGCTTTCTAAGTTAGGTTTATATTCGATGTAAATGCTTGATATTTTGCTATCAGCATCTAAAATTCGCATATTCGATACTGTTTTCTCTAAGAATTCGTTTATCTCTTTGAAAAATTGCGTTCTAGTTTTGAAAAGATATTCAGCTAACGATGCTAGTTTATTAGTCCAAAAAGTCAGCTCTTCTCTTGTTGCTCTGCCTTCACGGATTGTTTTTATAATAACGTTTCGATTCTTTAGCACTTTATTATAGGATTCAATTGAAGACTGATACTCATGATCAATCATTGAGAGGTAGTTATCTAAATCGTCTCTTCTTAATCCTGGCTCGTTAGCTACAAGATCAACAGAGTTTGGTGCAAATAGTAGAATTGGTAATTTATCTAAAACTTTTGAAACTGGAATTTTCTTTGTGTTTAAAGATAATTTCCTCGAAATTCTTTGATTTTCATTTGAAATTACAACTTCGTATATATCATTATCTTTTGTCTCAATTTCTATCTTTAAAAATTGCTCTTTTGGTCCAATTAACTGAGTGATGGTTTCCATTGGTTTAAAAGATTTCCCCAATACTAGAAAGTAAATCGATTCAATGAAGTTGGTTTTTCCGCTTCCATTTGGTGCTATTATTACGTTAGAATAGTCAGAAATCTCAACGCTTTCCAGATAAAGGTTTCTAAAGTTTTTTAATGAGATTTTAGTTATCATAAATTTTGAAGTTATTTAAACTGTCGAAGTATATCATTTATGAAAATAGCAATCGATATCTCAATTATAACTCCTAATAAAGCAGGAATTGGTTACTACGCACAAAGTGTTGTAGAAGCTTTAGCTAAAAACGACTCAAAAAACGAGTACACGTTATTTACTAACGATAAAAAAAACTCAACATTTAATAAACTTCCTAAAAATTTCAAAGTTGAGGAAGTAGTAAGCGAAAGAGGTGGTATTAAATGGATCTGGAAGGTGTCTAGGAGACTTAGAAAAGAAGGTTTCGACATTCTTATCTCTCCATCGAATTTTTCCTTTGCTATCTTGTTTCCAAGAACAATTCAAATAATTCACGATCTTGCTCCAATTAAGTTCCCACAGTTCTTTAGTAGAAAAGGTGTTTTTATGTATCGTAATCTTCTAAATATAGCTTTAAGAAGAGCATACAAAATTGGTGTGCCATCAAATGCTATTCGAAACGAAATTATTGAATATTCTACAGCTACTCAAGAGAAGATTTTTATCACTGGCGAAGGTCTACACGAATGGACTTTTGTTAAGAAGGATAAAGATGAGGAAGCTCGAGTTAAGAAACAATATAAATTACCGTCTAACTTTCTGCTGAGTGTGAGTACTTTAGAACCAAGAAAAAATCATTTAAGAATGATCAGAGCTTTTACAGAATTAACACGAGATGAACCAAATTTATGCTATGTTGTTGTAGGAAAAAAAGGTTGGTTTTATGAAGAAATATTTGAAACGGTTGAGAGGTTAGGACTTGAGGATAGAGTTTTCTTTACAGGATACGTTCCAGAAGAAGATTTACCTTACATTCTTGATCAAGCAAATGGATTCTTATATTGTAGTTTTTATGAGGGATTTGGTATCCCTCCTATAGAGGCATATTCTAGAGGAGTTCCAGTATTGTGTAGTGATATTACAGTTTTAAAAGAAGTGATGGGTGAGAATGCAATTTATGCAGACCCTCTTGATTATTGGGATATTTATCAAAAGATGAAAGAGTTAATTATTTTAAAGAGAAAGAAAGCAAACTCTGAAGTACTTGATAAGTTTTCTTGGGAACAATGTGCTAAGAACATTACTGAAGAATTCTGAAGCCCATTAAGTATTGACAACTTGGCTAACTATGTTATATTAAAAACCTAGTATTACTTATAATCATTAAGTATTATGGCAAAATCAAAACTAAACACAGATTTGGACAAAAGTGCAAAAAAGATAAAAAAAACAAAGCCTCTTGATGAGGAAGTTGTTGTCGTTGATGTTCCGGTATTAGCAGATGAGCCTGTATTAGGTGAAGATGGATACCCAACTGAAGTTTCTCCAGAAGAGGATGATGATACAACCTACACAATGGGGGAGATTCAAGTTGCAGAAGGTAATGACTCTGAAGAAGTTGATCTAAAAAAAGCTCCAGTATCAGAAGCCACAGAAGAAGATGAGGATGCTGAGTGGGTTGATGAAGAAGTAAGTATGAAAGATGAAGATCCATATTTGGATGCAGAGAGTAGCTATGATGGAGATAATCCATGGTCAGAAGATGATGATAATTAAATAAAAATTTTATTAATTAGTTTTATGTCAGATAAATATACATACAAGAAGAAAGAGCAGAAGAAAAATAACTACACATACGAAGTTATTGTTTTAAGTGATTATCAAAAAGAGGTTCAGGAAAAAGTTTACAAGAAGCTTTCAAAAGATGTAAAAGTAGCAGGATTTAGACCTGGAAAGGCACCTAGAGATATGATCGAAGGGAAGATTGCTATGGATGTTTTGAATGAGACAGTAAACCAGATTCTTCCAGATGTTTCTTACGAGATTTTAACAACAGAAAAATTAAATCCACTTTCTAGATTAAATTACGCATTTAAAGAGTTTAATAAGGATGGAGGTTTAACTTTTGAGTTTTCATTCTTAAATTCTCCAGAAATTAAGGTTAGTGATTTGAAAAAGATTAAAGTTGCTTCTAAGACTGAACCTGTTACAGATGTAGAAGTTGACTTAGTAATTAGAAATATTATCCAATCTACTTTACCTAAAGAGAAATGGGGTAATGTGAAAAATGAAGAAATTAAAGAATTAAAGAATGAAGAGAATAAGAGTGATGAAAAGAAAGAAAAGAATAATGAGAAAGAACCCACAACCGCAACTCCTTTTGAAATTACTGATGAATTAGTAGCAGAACTAGGTTATGAAGACGAAAAAACATATGCTGGCTTAAAAAAGAAAGTTAGAGAGAGCTTAGAGGAAGTTAAGAATAATCAAGCTGATGAAGAATTCACTGGAAAGGTAATTGATGAGGCTATGAAAGTTGTAGATTTTGAAGTACCACACGACCTTATTCACGAAGAAATCCATAAAAGAGAAGCAGCATTCTTAGAGAGATTAAAGAACATTAATTTGGACCTAGAAGCTTATTTAAAGACACAAAATAAGACAATGGACCAAATCCACGATGAGTGGCATAAAGACATCGAGAAAGGCGCATTTGGCGATATTTTGGCTATAAATCTAGCAGTCCAAGAAAAATTAGTTCCAACAGAGGAAGATTTAGAAGCTGAGATTGAGAAGGTAGAAGATAAAGTCATGCAGGTACAATACAGAGGAAATCCTGCAATAAGAGATCAGTTAAGAACTTTTATGACTAGGAATAACGGTATTAAGAAGCTTATAGAAATTGTAAAAGGAAAGTAATTATAGTTCTACAAAAATTTATGAGAACTACTGTTGCGAATCAACGTATTCTGATATTTAAAGATGATTTAACTTCTGAAGAGGCAGAAAAATTAGCCTCAAAAAGGAAAATCGATGCCTTCGGTACGGTTTTAAAAGTTGCAAGCATTCTATCCAGACCTAAAGAAGACGATTTTAAACTTGTATACTCCGAGCACAGATATCAGCCTATTTGGTTTCTAAAAGGAGAATCGAACTACGTTTACGATCGAAAAACCACATATGAATTGCCTATTGAAGGTGATGAAATCCAGAAGTTGACTATAAATAAGAAAGAATACCCAGTAACTCATGGCAAGGTCTTTTTTGATTCAGTTGATCATTGTGTACAAGAGGAAAAGTTTGAGCTATATGTTGATGGAATCACTGGAGAAAAACAGCCTGCTCTTAGTAAATACTTAGAATTTGAATCAAAGCAGCTCGATAAAAATAATCTTAAAGATCTAAACCCATCTTTTATTATGGTTCCGCCTAAAACAAGAGTTTCTGGTTTGGTTAACCAGATTTTAGGAAGTTCTATAAAGGCCATCGAAGCAGATAAAATTTATAAAGAGAAGATTGATATTTCGAATGTTGATCTATATTATAGACCTGTCTACGCTTTTCAATACAGTTGGATTACAAAAAAGAAAGAAGTTATTGTAGAAGTAGATGCATTAACAGGTGAAATTACATTTGGTGAACAGGTATTTAAAAAGTATTTAGGCAAGGCTCTCGATCAAAATTTCTTATTTGATGTAGGAGCTGATGCAGCGGGAATGTTTATACCCGGCGGTAGTATTGCTGTAAAGATTGCAAAAAAGTATCTAGAAAGTAAAAGAAAATAATCTTCACATATTGATATACTATCTTTAATTAAATATCTAAATGAAAGATAGAGTAGGTTTTTACTGCTGGGCTGGACCAGATACAATTAGAATGACTAATTTAAAGTTCTTCAATCCTAAAATTGACGAACAAAGCTTAATGTCTAGTTACGATTTAGAATATTTAATGGAGTTAAAAGAGAAGTTTGGAATAACAGATTTCTGGGCTACTTACTCTTGGGGGTTTTCTGAAGAAAGTGAAAAACCTCAATACGAGTTTCTATTATCCAGACTAAAAAACTTTAAGAAAGCTGGTATAAAAGTACATGCTTATGTGCAAGGGACAAATATTGTAACTGCAGATTTTAAAGATAAAGATTGGTTTTGCAAAGATGAGTACAGTAGAGACATAACTTATTACAGAGGAAGAAAAGTTGTCTGCTTAAATAATCCTGGATTTGTAAACTTTATTCTCACTAAGATTGAGTCTATGCATGGCTTAAAGTTTGATGGAGTTTTTGTTGATAATATTCAAATGGGACAAATTCCAATTCCAGATTTTGATGGCAAAGGAATCTTTACTTTCGCAGGATGTAAGTGTAAATATTGCGATAAAAAGTATTTCAACTTATACCAAAGACATATTCCTAAAAAAATGCAGGGTGTAAATGGAATTAGATACTTTAATTTCAGAGTAAATTGTACAAGCGAATTTATTGAAAAACTATCAAGTGCTGTGCATAGAGGAGGGTTCGAGTTTGGTACAAATAGCTTTGATCCAAAGTTTGACACAAAAGCTCTTTTCGGAACTGACATAAAAAGATTAGAAAAACTTCAGGATTACTTATTATTTGAAAACCATTCTTTACCTGGAAAAAATACAAATAATGAATATATTCATGAACTTATTAAAAAGAATAATATTAATAAACCAGTTTTCGTTGTTAGCTATAAAAAAGGAATTGGATATGATTCAGAATTTACTCAGAATGATTTCGATAATATTTATAGTGAAGATAAGCAATTGGATTTTTTTGCTGCAATTAAAGGTTCAGAATACTTCACACAAGGAACCTGGCATAACCTAAGGCTTAATGAATTTAATAAACCACAAATAGATCAATCTGAAGAGTTTAGAGCAAGTGATGTGAATAACTTTCCAGAAAGAATGATCTTAAAGGTTCCCTTCTTAAAAAATTTCTTAAGAAAATACTATAACCCAATTTATCGTTTAAGAATGGAGAGTAGGCTATTCAGGAAGGCAATGTACGTATTTGCACAAATGGCATTGCGTTAAAGTTAATTTAATAATTACCATTATAGTAAAATTCTCCGTGGAACGCTTGTAATTATGTAGTCATATCGATTAAAATATGAATACATTTCCTTACAGAAATCTTAAATAATTATTAACTTAGCTAACATATGGCAAGAACAGTAAAAGATGATGCTCCTAAAGCACCTGCAGAACAAAGCGCGAAAGCAGAGGCACTG
>JBLGEO010000052.1:0-7421 GCA_047445235.1 Candidatus Dojkabacteria bacterium
AGACAGGGGTTACCAGCATCCTAATATTACTATTAGAACCGGTGGTCTCTTACACCACCATTTCACCATCGCCTAATTGCTTAGGCAGTTTCTTTCTGTTGCCCTCTTAGCTACTCGATGAGTTAGCACCCTAAGATTACTCCCAGCCAATCTTCTAAAGAGTGTTCGTCTAAAGAATACTTGGTGTCTATCCCGTCTTTTTTCAAATTAATAAATTAATTCGGTACGGGACCGCCTTGGAGTCCGGACTTTCCTCTTATAGATATTTCAATATTACAAATACCTACAAGCTATACCTTGGAATGGACCACTGTAATTATACCATATTAGTTACCTGCCCCTCATGCTATTCGGGAGCAGGCGGGCTGGTTTAGGGTTACAGATTACAGATTACAGATTACAGATTACAGATTACAGATTACAGATTACAGGAAATTATGTTATTCACTTGCGCACTTGCAACTTGTTCACCTGCGCACTCGATTGACTGCCACACTAAAGGAGAAAAGTAACCCTCCAATGACGGAGGGCCACAAGAGTACCTACGGTGGGATTAAGATAAACGATGAGAGTCTTTGAACTCGAAGAGATTTAGATTAATTCTCTTCGAGTAAAGTCTAGATTAGATTTGCTTTAAGGTACTCAGGCAATTCGGAAATTAAAATTCTTTCTTGTTGCATAGAATCTCTATCTCTTATTGTGACAGCTTGATCTTCTAGAGTGTCAAAGTCTACTGTTACACAGTAAGGTGTTCCAATTTCGTCTTGTCTTCTATATCTTTTTCCAATTGAAGCTGTTTCATCGTACTGAGTCATGTAATCGTTTCTTATTGAATTTTGAACTTCTAATGCTTTTGCTTGTAATTCAGGTTTTTTAGAAAGCGGTAGTATTGCAACTTTGATCGGAGCTAAAGATTTTTTAAGTTTTAGAACAACTCTTGTATCTTTTTCTCCTTTCGAGTTTGTTAATTCTTCTTTTGTATATGCATCTTCAAGTACCATCATTAGAGTTCTATTTAGACCTACAGAAGTCTCCATAATATGGGGGATAAATCTAACTCCAGTTTCTTGGTCAAAGTAATCTAGTTTTTCTCCTGAGAATTTTGAATGCTGAGTTAAATCGTAATCTCCTCGATCGTGTATTCCTTCCAGTTCTTTAAATCCTCCTAAAGTTTCGTAATTGTATTCAATATCAAATGCTTGAGTAGCATAGAATACTAGCTTCTCATGCTTCTTAAACCTTAATCTTTCTGGAGTAATTCCTAATACATTTATATGCCAGTTCATTCTAGATTCTTTCCACATATCAAATAATTCTTGTTTGTCTTTTGGATGATGGAAATACTGCATTTCCATTTGTTCAAATTCTCTAGTTCTAAATACAAACTGTCTTGCAATAATTTCGTTTCTAAATGCTTTTCCAACCTGAGCTATTCCGAATGGTAGTTTTGGTCTTAAAGTATCTCGATAATTTTTATATTCTAAATAAAGTCCTTGGCATGTTTCTCCTCTTAGATATGTTACATTTTCTTCTGTGAACGAAGCATCTGTCGTTCCCATATTTGATTTAACAAGAAGGTTAAACCCTCTTGGATCTGTTAAGTCATTTCCTAAAGGACTTTTAATATTATTTTCTTTTATAATAACGGCAAGTTCTTCAGCTGTCTTTTTATCCATGTCCACTTTTTCACCTTTCTTCTCAAACCATTCTTCTACAACATGATCTGCCCTATATCTTGTATGAGTTTTTTTATCTTCAACCAATATATCATCAAATCCTCCAACATGTCCGGAAGCTATCCAAGTTTTTGGATGCATAAATATTCCAGAATCTAGCATAAGCATGTCATTTCGTTCCTGAACCATGGATTTTTCCCAAAGTCTTTGGATATTGTTTTTTAAAAGAATTCCATAATGCCCGTAGTCATAAACTGCTGCAAACCCTCCATAGATTTCTGAAGATGGATATATAAATCCATTTTCTTTTGCCCAGGACTTAAATTCGTCTAACGTTTTTAGCTTTTCCATATATAAATAAGTAAAAAAATTCCAATAAAAAAAGTCGTCACAGAATAAAAATTAATTTACTCTGGGACGACTTTAATTTTAATTAATGCCGCGGTTCCACCCAATTTTCCTTTTTACAGGACACTTTTAGTTAGTATTCAGTTTTTCGTTCAAAATAACTAGGTATGCCATTACCTAGAATTATTATACATTAACTTAACATCATATGTAAACTTACATAGCCATTGGAGGCTCTGGGGCTGGCATAGTTTCTTCAGCTGGTTTATCCATATGAGCACACCCAACACAAGTGCATGCACTTCCGTCTTCATGAGCACATTGGCTGCAATCTTTCTTTTCTGCACATGCTTCACAAGTACATGTACATGCTACTGGTGGCATTGTTGTATCTCCGTCCATATTTTTACTTATAAGATATATAGTCACATTTAAACACTTTTGTAAGAATAGGTCAATTATGGTTCAAAAGATTCGTTAAATGGGTAAAAATCAGTGAAACGTAATCCTTCTTTAATAGGACTTTCGGACTTTAAAGAGTAACCAACTGATTGTATAACTTCCATGAGAGATTGAAAAAGCTGAAGGTTATTTTCATACGCTGAATTTAGAATAAACAAGATACTATATTTTGAAGTCGTTGCACTGAATCCTAATGCAAATGATAGTTCTCTTCTAATAAGGAAGAAATCATTTTCTTTTTTCTGATCCAATGTATATCTTGGAGGTGGATTTGGAAGAACCCAATCATTATTTGGATTAAATCCTATTAAGTTATTTTTATTTAATATTATATCTTCATCGTAGAGAATTTGGTCTGCAAGCATTGCACCCATATTAAATTTTTAATAAATAGATAAAAAAAGACCCGATTTCTCGGGTCTGTTAGAGACTATTTGGATTTCTTATCTCCGTGATCATCATTGTGATCATGGTGCTGATGGTCATGTTCATCGAGCTCTTCCATTTCTTCTTCAAACTTAGGCATATAGTCTGTTTCGTATCTTTCTGCACACTCATTAATTATTTCGTGTGCCTTCTCAGCATCAAAAAAACCTTCTACCTTACAAGTTCCAGGCTTCTTTAAATCTTTATAATGTTCAAAGTAATATCCTACTTCCTTCTTCCAATGCTCTCCTAGGTCTTCTACCGTTTTAATATGATCCATTCTTTTATCGTCGTTTAATACAGTAATAATCTTATCATCAGTTTCTCCACCATCGTTAAATTTAATAACTCCAATAACCCTTGCCTCAACTAAGGATCCTGGTATTAAAGGTTCTGTAACATTAGCTACAATAAAGTCTAACAAATCGTTATCTTTATCCCAAGTACATGGAATTGCTCCATAGGCAACAGGGTAAGCAAGTGAACTATAACCAACTCTATCTAGTTTAAGATGACCAGTTTCAGTAATTAATTCGTATTTATTGATTTGATTTGAATTAATTTCAATGATTCCATTAATAACTCTTTCTTCTTCTTTTGCAAATGGATCTAATACATGCTGTAAATTAAGCATGAAAAGGGAAGGTGATACGTTTATGTTTGCCATAAAGGGTTTTATTAAAATAAAGGTATAAAAGATTCTAACTTAAAATATATTTTCCATCAAGATAGTTTTCTTTTAACTTGCTTATATAATTGCAATTGATGATGCTTGAACTACATCTTTATATTAAGTAATATGTTGTATAGGAATATGGAAGGATATAATTCAAAACAAAAACTTTACATCTTTGTAGCAATTGCAATATTTGTTGTAGTTAACCTACTTGCAGTTGTATTTGCCTTACCTTACTTGGACAAAGGAAGTGTTAAGGGTATATATACTGACTCAATAAATGATAGTGTTCTAATCTCTGGAAACTTAGATAAGCCAATTCAATTAGAAACAAATAAAGATATTTCTAATAATTCAGACTCACTTTATATTAAGGAACTCAACTATACACTTTTTGCATTACCGCAATCAAATCTAAATATACAAAATCTCAATTTAATAAATATAAACTCAGGTATATATTACATAGAAACGCATAGCGATATAACACTTTTTAAAAAGATCAAACTTAAAGTTTCTGCTGGTTCTAGAGTAATATTTGATGCTGAGGAAGGTAATATCTATGTACTTAAAGGTCAAATTGAAGTTCTAGGCCAAACCTATAATGCAGGTTTTACCTTTAATCTTAACTCACAAGACCTTTTAGGAAATCTAATTGATAAGACTCAGTTGCTTTCTACAAATAAGGTAAAAGAACTAAATAAATTAATTGCAACCAAATCATTGTTTATACCAGAACTTAACTTCTTATCTACTCCAGCGTTAGAACTTAAAGATAATCTGACGGAAATAACAACTGATACCTCCAGTTACATTATACAAGGCACTGTTTCACCTTTGAGCCATGTTTATGTTAATCATTCCGAAGCAACAGTTGATGCCAATGGTACTTTCTCTCAAAAAGTAGATCTGAAAAATGGAATTAACGATTTTCAAGTTAGTGTTGTTGATGAAGTCTCTAATACAAAAAGTACTAATGTAAAAATAATTTTAAATTACTAATATGGAGCATGTAATCTTCTTTAGTCTTGTGATATTTACTTCATTTATTTGGTCATTACTGGAGATTCAGATTGAAGGTAAGAATGGTTGGGCTGGAGCACTACCTACTTGGAGATATCAAGTTCATATAAAATATATTTGGGAGAGAGAGATAACTGGCTACCATGTTTATTTAATAAGTTTTATATTGTTGCTGCTACATTCAACTTTTTTATATACAGCTTGGAGTATGCAAGCAGAGTTAAAGATAATTGCTTTCTTTTTATTATTGGGTGGGATTGAAGATTTTCTATGGTTTGTACTTAACCCAGCGTACGGATTAAAGAAATTTAACAGAATTGATGTACCGTGGCATACAATGTGGTTTTTAGGCGTACCAACGTTCTACTTTATAATTATTCCTCTTGGTGTATTTATTTACGCTATAAGCCTTACGCTGTAATATCTATGATATAATTGCGTCGTTAATTATTGAATTTCAATTATGAATTTATCTTTAGGTATAGTTGGATTACCAAATGTTGGGAAATCTACACTTTTTAATGCACTTACAAAACAAAACGTTCTAGCTGCTAATTATCCTTTTGCAACAATAGATCCTAATGTTGGAGTAGTTGCTGTTTCTGATAATAGAATAAAAGCTATTTCTGAGATTTCTAAACCTGAGAAGATAATTCCTGCAGTTATTGAATTTGTAGATATTGCTGGGCTTGTAAAAGGTGCTGCTAGTGGAGCTGGGTTAGGAAATAAGTTTCTAAGTCATATTAAAGAAGTTTCTGCAATTGTACAGGTTGTTAGAGCCTTTCAAGATGGAAATATTACTCATGTTGAGAACACTGTAGACCCAAAAAGAGATATTGAACTTGTTCAAACTGAACTAGGATTAAAAGACATAGAAACTGTTGGCAATAGAATTAACGGAATTAAGAGTAGAGCAAGATTTGATAAATTATTATTAGCAGAACTTGAACATATTGAAGCTCTTTTAAAACATTTAGAGGAAGGCAAATTAGCTTTTGATTTCGAGAAGCCAAAAGATGAAGAAATTATAATGGCAAGAAAGTCTTTATTTCTACTTACAGATAAGCCAGTAATTTATCTTGTGAACTCTGATGATCCTAAATCAGCAGATAAGATTAAAGATATTGTTGGTAACAAGACTGTAATTGTAATGGATGTAAAAATAGAGAGCGAACTAGCGGGATTCGATGATGCAGAGAGATCAGAGTTTATGAAAGAATATGGATTAGATGAAACAGGTTTAGACAGATTGACTAGAGCTGCTTACGAGACATTAGGTCTAATATCTTTTTTTACAGAGGGGCCAGAAGAAGTTAGGGCTTGGACTATTCTTAAAGATTCTAAAGCTCCAGAGGCTGGTGCAGCAATTCATACTGATTTTCAAAAGAAATTTATTGCTTGTGATGTCTGCTACTACCAAGACTTCTTAGACGCAGGTAGTTGGAACAAGGCTAAAGAGGTTGGAAAGGTAAGATTAGAAGGAAAAGAGTATGTGGTTAGAGACGGTGATATTATGATATTTAGACACGGTTAATTTACAGTCTCTTTGTATTTAAATATATCTATAAATTCCAACTGAGCTTGATTTCCATCTGTTAAACCTGAAAGTATATCTTTTCTAAATTGTGCTTCAGTGTAACCATTCTTCAAAATTACTGTGTATTTATTATCAGAAACTTTAAGAATACTATACAGTTCTGAACCTGCTGGGTTATTGGCAACAAAGTCTGATAAAGAAGTTGTATCTGTAGGTTCAGTTGAGTATTTGTAACCAATTGCATCTGGAGCTTTTCCAACGAATGTAGAAGGATCTGTAGGGTCAAATGTTTGATTATTTGATAAATCATTACCTTCAGTTGGGACATCTGTCATTTGCTTTATACTTACGGATGTATTACTAGCCTTTAAACCTTTTTTTGCGAGTACTCGAGCAACTAAATCTTTTATCTGAGCTCCTGTAATATTTTTTAAATCATTCACATAAATTGTCACGTAATTACCTGAACCTTTACTCACCTCGTTATCGTAAGAGTTATAGAAAGAAACAACTTTACCTGTTCCATCTGTAATAGTTTGGTTGTCGTTTATTACTAAAATAGTGTCGGGAGTTTTGGGCAGAAACAATAGATTTAAGATTCCTAGTACTAGTAAGGCACCTACAATAAGTATCACTACATTTCTAAATGTAAGTGTCTTTAAGTAATTTCTTACTCTGTCAACTTGAGCTTTTATTTTGTCAAAAAAGTTTTTCATAAGTGGCAATATTGTTTAACCCATGGAGTAGAATTTATTTGATTTCCTGTATAGAATCCAAGCGGATCACTCTGACCTACCTTATCTATAATAGCAAAATGTAAATGAGCATTGCTTGTATCAAAACATCCAGACCCATCATTAGGTTTTACACTATAATCTGACCATTTCCCTGCTAATGGACCACTAGCTATGTCATCTAAATGTCCATCGTACACTAACCCAATCTCTGTTTTACCTACTTCTACTTTCTGACCAACTGTTACCTGAGGATTCTTAACATGTACAAATCTGTACAAAAGACCATCAGCGGCTGTAATACTAACTACAAATCCTCCGTCATAATAAAAGTCTCCTTCGTCATCAATTTTAGAATCATAAACTGCATTTCCGCTTTTATATACTCCATTACCTACAGAACTTAAATGTTCAGCATCAACAACCTCTTGATTAACTGTACTATCATTTGTTGGGTCATGATCTGGTAATCTAATATAATCACAAATACCAGGTCCGTATACTTTTACCGTATCAATTGGTGTTCTAATCTCTGTTAC
>JBLGEO010000053.1:0-33115 GCA_047445235.1 Candidatus Dojkabacteria bacterium
AATTCAGTAAACCCTACACCTAATCCTCAACCAACACCTACACCAGTAGTAAGTACGCCGACAATTACGCCTACACCTACACCTGTTCCATCAACTTCAAACCTACCCGATGGATGGACAATGGTTAACAGTTCGGCATGCAATGTAGATTTTCCAACACCTCCAAATGTAGCACCATATATAGAACCAATCCCTGCTGCTGGTCTAACGAAGATATGGGAGACAGTAGATCTTGGAAGCTCTATGATATTTACAAAAGGAACTTCGGAGCTACTTAGATTTCCAGGTGGAGTGAATGGCTCAGATGCTCCAACTCCAGGCGTTAATGTACGTTGTTTACCAAATGCAACCTCAAGCGAAGGCCCTGGTATTCTGGCTTATTTAAATACAAACGCACAAGCAATAGGTGGATCTGCTGTTTTACAAAAAACTATTGAGATGTGGGGAGTTAGTAATGTATACGTTATAACTTTAAATTTCGGTCAAACTTCTAACGAAACAGGGTATCTTTTAGTTAAAGACAATACAGGTTACTATGTAACATTAAATAGCTATCCATATGACAGCCAATATAATACATATGCACAAACAATATTTGATAATTTGAAGTTTAATTAATTATGAAAATATTAATAGCATCAGACCATGGTGGATTCGATTTAAAAAGACATATTCTTCACAATGAAGATTTTAAAAAGATGGATATTGAATTTGAAGATTTAGGAGCACCTTCACTTGTTGATGGTGATGATTATACTGATTATGCATTTACACTTGTTGATGAAATGAAAAAACATCCAAGTAATCTAGGTATTTTAATTTGCAGAAGTGGTATCGGGATGAGTATTGCCGCTAATAAAGCAAAAGGTATTTATGCGGCACTCTGCTTTACACCTAAACATGCAATTATGGCTAGGGAGCATAATAATGCAAATGTTTTATGTTTAGATTCAGATTACGAAGATAAGGAAATTCACTTTAAAATTATTGAGAATTTTGTAAAAACTCAGTTTGCTGGATTTGAATCTAGACATGGAAGAAGAGTTAAAGAAATTATGAAATTCGAAGAATCTAACTAATTTTTATATTTATATAATGGATACAATGTCGACACCAGTTCCTGCTTTGGAGAATAAGAGCTATTTTGAAAAGAATAAGAAAATGATTATTTTATTAATTATTATGCTCTTAATTTTCTGTGGATTAATTTCTTATATATTTATTACCAACAGACCTACGGCTCCTGTTGTGAATAATAATGGAAATCAAACAATTACTCCAGAACCTGCACCTGTTGTTTCAGTTCCTGTTGCAGCAACACCCGTAAATAACTCCAACCCTAGTAGTACTTCCAACTATAATCCAACTTTACAAGAAGGATGGACATTAGAACCATTTACAGAATGTAATGTTCAAGTACCTTTGCCACCTTTCTCTGGTGCATATACAGAAGACTTCTCAACTTACTATACAAAGTGGATATTTCAAAAACAAACTTCATCAGAATCAGCCTTTAACTCAAGCGCAGTTGCATATTCAGCAATGTTTTCTAAAGAAAATGGAAATCAATTAGGAAGTGATAATTTTATAAACTCAACTTCTATTTCTTGTGCAAAAGGAGAATTAACTAATGATGAGGTAATTACAGCTTTAGGAGGGCCATCTTTCATAAGTATCTCTTCAGCTGATAACAATTGGGGAGTGGCAACTGAACTAGTTACGAGGACAAGTGTTAGTGGGGAAACTAATACTTCATATTTAATTAGAAAAAATGGTAAGACATTTATGATTAGCCCACATAACGGTGCGACAAATACTGCAGAAATGATTGCTAACAATATTGTATTTAACTAATTTTTATATAATGGATACAATGTCGACACCAGTTCCTGCTTTGGAGAATAAGAGCTATTTTGAAAAGAATAAGAAAATGATTATTTTATTAATTATTATGCTCTTAATTTTCTGTGGATTAATTTCTTATATATTTATTTCTAATAGACCTTCTGCGCCAGTTGTAAATAATAATGGAAACCAAATAGTTACTCCAGAACCAACAACAATAGTTTCAAGTCCTGTTGTTGTTAATCAAACACCTACACCTGTAACAAATCCTGTACCAGAACCAGTAAAAACTAAAACTTTAAGTTTTGAAATGACAACTGATAGTTTTGGACCAGACTACGTCCCGCATGTAAACTTAATAGTTCCATTTAATTCTTCAACTCTTTTTCCTGATCCAATATCTTCTACATCAAAAGTTATCGTCTTGAACACAGATTACAAATTAACCTTCTACATACCTTACGAAATTAGCGGATTCGCTCAATACAAATCAGATGTTGTTAAAATTGGAAATGCTGGAGGTTTTCAAAACGTTTACAGAGTTAATTATAATGAAGATTCGAACCCTCTTTTCAACATGTATGCTAATAACACAACAATTGAAACAGGCTCTTGCTACTCTGAAGCAATTGAGAAGCCAGAAGTGCAGGCACCGTGCGGATATCCAATTCTACGAGATCCTAAATTATTAGAAATTTCTTGTGAAGTTAGCAATAAAGCAAACTTTACAATTTGTGACGATATTATTAAAAGTATGACAATTGAAAATGTAAATAAATAATGGAACACTCAGGAACACCAAAACCAGATCCAGTAATAATAAAACCTGTTATGCCAATGGTGCAGATAGCTCCAATTTCAAACAGTGTACCGTTACCGATAAACAACTCTAGTTCTTTAGAGAAATTTATTACAGAGAACAAAAAACTTGTAATTGCATTTATCTTGTTTCTAGTTGCGTTAGTAATTGCAATCGCATTATTACTTATTAATAACCAATCTGTAAAAAATAATAGTAACAATAACATTGTTTCTGCTCCAGTTTCTGTAGCCCAGGCATCGACAACTCCGCCAGCTACTCCTCCATCGTTATCAAATAAAACATTAGATATACAAGTTGATAATGCTTTATCTGTTTCTAATGTTCCATATGATAGTTTGAAGGGAACTATTACTTTAGATGGTGATGTAAATTTTACAAACCCAACCCAATACACCGGTGTGTTTAAAAAAGGTACTAGTTCTTTTACAATTAGTAACTTCCATGAAGAGTTTGAGCACGGTATGATAGATGCAAAATTTATAGGCATCACTCCAGTTCTGGGAAATACTTATAGAGTAAGTCAAATTGGTTCTATTGAAGGTCAAGTACTTTACTATTATGTCTCTTCAGATACACTAACTTTAACTGGGACATGCAATCCTGTAAGTTTTCCAGACCCAATTGCTGCTCCTTGTGGATTAAGTAATTACAAAAATTATTACCTGCAGTGTTCAGGAGATATAAACTTTGATTTCTGTGACAAGATAATTAAAAACCTTGACTTCACAATTACTAAAAACTAAATATTTTTTACAGGCATAAAATGGAACAGTCTTTAACTCCAAAACCAGATCCAATAGTTCTTAGTAAACCTGAGTCGGTCGTCCCTATGGTTGAACCAAAGCCAGCTGAAACTAGCAGTAGTGTCGGAATGACACCAACACAGAGATTTAAAGAATTTGCACGAAAAAACAAGAAACTTGTAATCGCGTTATCCATCTTAGGGTTAGCATTATTGATAGCAATTATTTTAATTATATTTTCTTACAAACCTGCTGGCACAATTAAAAATGATCAGCCAACAGTTTCAGCACCAGTGGAAACTAAAGTAAAACCAATAGTACTTTCAAAAAAGTGCCAGGGTGAAAATCAAGATATAAGCGCAATGGTTCCATCTGATTGGACTTGTGGTAAAACGACAGCAGATGTTAAAGATTTAAGCTTAGATAGTTCCGATATAATTATTAGTTTCCCACACGACGTTCAACCTTACTTAGCTTGTAATATTGGTAATTCAAACTGTGATGGAGAAGTAATTTATAACTCATCTAAAGTTGTAAATCTAAGAGTTTACAAAGTAAATGGAAAAATAACAGCTTTGGTAGCTGATATAAAAATTGGTGATAATAGTTTTGTAACAAACATTAGATTAACTGATATAAATCAAACTGAGTTAACTGCAGAACAGAAAGCACTTATTCTACAAATCCTTGAATCTGTGGAAGTTACACCAACAAGTACAGATACAACTAAAAAACTTGATTTCACTTTAGATGAAGTCAGTGGAGCTTCTACTTTAACAGGAAGTATAGTTGTAGATAAAAGCGTGACTTTAGTTCAGAAGGATAAGACAACTGTAAGTATTGCAGATAGTAAAAACACAGCATTGGTTATATCTAGCTTGACTGAATGGAACGCTGAAAAGTTTCAGACAGCAGACTTCATTGGATCGATTCCTTCAATTGGAAATACTTATAGAGTTACTCTTCTACTACCAGATGGAATTGGAACATACTACACTGTAGGTTCTAATTTAAAATTGGGTTCAGAAAATTGTGGCCCCGCCAGTTTTCCTGGAGGATTTATGCCAGCTCCTTGTGGTACATATCCCCTTAGCTCTGGTTACTACTTTAGATGTGATTCTACAAAGACAAGTGCCGATAGTGATATAGACTTCTGTGACTCTGTTATGCAGAACTTAACATTTACAGTTAAAAATAATTAGGAAAAGGTTAGATTGTAGGCTCCGAAAGGAGCTTACTTTATTAGCAGAATGTTCAAAGTTTGATATCGCTAATATATTTATGTAAAATAGATAATTACTATTTAACTTAACATCGTGAACTTTCTTGAACCAATTTTGCTTGGAGCTGTCCAAGGACTAACTGAATTTATTCCCGTTTCTAGTTCTGGTCATTTATATGTATTACCTAAAATTTTTAGTACTTCCGAGTTTCTTGGATCTACTTCATTTATACTTTTTTTGCATCTTGGTACTCTACTTGCTCTTTTAATTTACTATAGAAAACTCATAGCTAAGTATATTGGAGTAGCAATTAGATACTTAAAAAATAGAAATCCTCAAGATCAGGAGAAGAAAGATGTGATTATAATAAGAAATATCTTACTTGCGACAATACCAGCTGGTGTGATTGGACTTATAGTAGATAAATTTTTGACAAATCTCTACGATAACAACATTACCGATAAGAATGTAGCATTCATTGTTGTTGCAATCCCTATGATTATTATGGGATTATTATTTATTTTTGAAAGTAGCTTTATAAGAAATAATAAAAGTAATATTGAAGACTTAGGAATTAAAAAGACACTTTATGTTGGGTTTTCTCAAGCACTCGCGTTTATAAGAGGAACTTCTAGATCTGGAGTAACATTACTCACAGGACAACTTGCTGGCTTAAGCAGAGTTTCTGCTGCAGAGTTCTCCTTCTTAATTAGCATTCCAATTATTACAGCATCTAGTATTTACGAAACACTTCAGTTTCTAAAAGACTCCTCTGATTTCTCAAGTAATCTGATTACGTCATACATACTTGGAGCCATAACATCTTTTATAGTTGGACTCTTTGCAATAGACTTCTTAATGAAGTTCTTAAGGAAACGGAGCCTTGCATTCTTTGGTTACTATAGAGTTTACTTTGGAGTATTCTTAATCTTTCTAGTAATTTTCAGATAAGTTCTATTTTGCATTAAAATATATTTATGAGCAAAGTAGTCATTTTCGGCGGCACTGGTTTAGTTGGTAAAGAGCTTACAGAAGTTCTTGCTATTCACGACTACAATATTGTTATTGTTTCCAGAGATAAAGAAAAAGCTAGGAATGAGTTCGAATCTTTTGACTATCAAGATTTGATAAGCTTTGAAAATTTAGAAGATGAAATTACAGTAATTCAGGCAATAAATAAAGCTGACGCAGTAATAAACCTATCTGGTGCAGGAATATTTGATAAAAGATGGACTAAAAAATATAAGGAAGTCTTGTTCCAAAGCAGAATTGGGACAACAAAAACAGTTGTAAAATATATTTCTAAAACAAAAGAAAAGCCGAAAGTATTTATTTGCAGCTCAGCTGTTGGATATTATGGGGGTACTCTTAGTGATAAGCAAATTGATGAGAAATCACCCTCAGGTTTTGATTTTTTAGCTCAGCTTTGTACTGCTTGGGAGAATGAGGCTAATACTGCAAAAAACATTGTTAAAAGAGTTATTAATATTAGGAGCGGGATAGTTTTATCAAATGAGGGAGGCGCACTTCCAATGTTGAAGAAGAGTTACAAATATAAGATTGGAACTTATTTTAGACCTGGCAATCAATACTTCTCTTGGATACACATAGAAGATTTAACTTATGCAATATTGGAGTGCATTGAAAATAAGAAATTAATAGGGCCAGTTGATATTACTTCTCCTAATCCAGTATCACACAAAGAGTTGTCCTTAAGATTTAAGGAAGTGTACGAACCACTAATAACAATTCCTTTACCACGGAAGTTAGCAAGAGTTGTCCTTGGTGAAGCAGCAGAAACTCTAACAACAGGCCAGAGAGTAATTCCAGGAAAGCTTACAGCGATAAACTTCGTATTTAAATACCCCGAAATACTCACTGCTTTAAAAAACCTTGAAGATTAATTATTGGATGTCAACTATTGTGGAATTAAATTCTTTCCATACATCTTGTTTAGGAAGACTTAGGAAACTTACTTCTTTGTGAGTAATTGGATGGGGAAATTTGAGGCTGTAAGCCCACAAGGCGGGGTAAATATTCTTCGAGAGTATTATTTGACTCGGACTAACATTCTTATTATATTTTGTATCACCAGCTAAAGGGAATCCAGCATGGGATAATTGTGCCCTAATCTGATGAAATCTACCTGTTATTAATTGAACTTCCATTAAGGATTTTTTATCTATGATTTTTAGCACTCTGTATTTTAATTTTGCTATTTTTACTCTCTCAGCTCTTGGATGAAAGTTTTCGAATTGTTTAGCCTCTGGCATTGTGTCGAAAATAACTGCCTTGTTAAACTCTTTATCTTTAATTAAGAAGCTTTCTAAAGTGTATTCTTGCTCATCTTCTGCTGGGATACCTTCTACAATTGCAATGTACTTCTTCTGAAACTCTCCTTTTATAATAGACTTTGATAGCCTTGCAGCTGATTTTGAATTTTTAGCAAAGACCATTACTCCACCAACATTTCTATCGAGTCTATGAACTAGACCTAAAAATACATTTCCAGGTTTACCATCTCTTGCTTTAATAATTTTCTTAATTTCTGAAAGCATATCGGGGTCTCTACTATCGTCTGCTTGGGAAAGAATACCTACAGGTTTTTCTGCAACTACTATACTGTTATCTTCAAATAGAATATTCATAATTTAGAATTCGCAACGAATTGTTGTCCCACATGGTAAATAAAAACCTTTTCTTTCTTTAATTGGAAGACCAAGTTCTTCTGAAGTTACTTTACCATTTAAAATCTTACTCCTGATTATATTTTCAATTGCATAACGAGAGATTTCATTTGCGTAAGAGTTTACTAAAACAAACACAGGTTTCTCTTCGAGGAGTCCTGAAGTTAAAGTTATAAGTTCATTTAAACTCTTTTCAATTTCCCAAATCTCTCCAGAACTTCCTCTGCCAAAGGAAGGAGGGTCCATTATTATTCCATGGTATTTATTACCTCTTCTAATTTCTCTCTGAACAAATTTAATTACGTCATCCACAAAAAATCTTACTGGTTTCCCTTCTAATCCAGAAATTGATACGTTCTGTTTTGCAATTTCGATCATTCCTTTAGACGCATCTATATGAGAAACCGATGCCCCTGCAGCTAATGCAGCAACTGTTGCTCCTCCAGTATAGGCAAAAAGATTAAGTACTTTGAAATTTTCGATTTGTGAAGCTTTTATCTTTTGTTGAACCCAATCCCAGTTTGCTGCTTGTTCTGGAAATAATCCAGTATGCTTAAAACTTGTTGGTTTTACTACGAAAGAGAGATCTTTGTATTTAACTTCCCATTGTTGAGGTAATCTCTTTAAAAATTCCCACTCACCTCCTCCAGACTTACTTCTATGATAAAAGGCATCTGGTTTATTCCATAAATCTAGATTAGTCTTATCCCATATAGCTTGTGGGTCAGGTCTTCTTAGAATAAATTCTCCCCATCTTTCTAATTTCTCTTCACCTCCTGCATCTAGAACTTCAAAATCATCCCAATTATTTGCTATTACCATATACTTTTGTTTAAATAACTATGAATATTATACAAGCTTATGATCGCAAACAGAATTAAAAAGTTAAAGCTAATTAATGAATTCTATTTCTTCAGAATAGTTTTCCAGATTAGTTCGTACTTTATGTACACTTTCTACCTAATACTGCTTTATAGGCAATCCAACGATATTAAGATTCTTGTTATTGATTCTATAATTTTTTATGTTGGCATGTGGGTTGGTTTTATATTTGGTAGTTTTGCGCTTCAAAGAATTGGTTATGTAAATACATTTAGATTAAGTTTCTTTTTTACTGCTTTAGCAGGACTAGCCATCGCAATCTCAATACCTCAGATTGCACTTCTTTTCCCAGTCTTAAGTTTATTAAGAGGTTTTGGAAGAGGAATGTTCTGGCCTGTTTACCATACTTATACTGTTAAGGAATTTAATGTTGCGGAAAGAAGTAGCATTATCAGCATAGTTACTAGCACCGGATTGCTTTTAGATATTGCATTCCCATTCCTTGTAGGTACTTTAATCTCTTCAACTGGAGATTACACTTTAGTTTACATTATCGGAAGTACTATTTTGTTAACTGCAATATTTCTGAGGTTTGGATATAACAAAATGCCCGCAACAAATATAACATCTGGAGAAATTACAAGGATTTTAAAGAATAAGATATTTATAAAATTTGGTGTATTAACTGTTTTTAATGAAATGCTAAATATAGTTTATGTTCTTATAATGCTTGTCCTACCATTTATAATTACCAGAAATGAAGGTAATACTGGTGCGATATTAAGCATTGTAAACTTAGTTGCTGCTCTAACTGCATTTTCTCAAAGAAAGAAGCAGGTAAACAAAGGGATTGGGATTGCAGGACTTGGATATCTATTTGGTATTATTGGTGCATTAATATTAATTGTTTTGTGGAGTACCTTAGGCATTGCACTAAGTATGATCTTCTTTATTCTTGCGATATCTTTAGCAGGTCCATTAGAAGAAAAATTAGTTATTTATATTAAGCAAAAAATTCTTGGTGATCAAAAAAACCAATCAACAATTGAGCTTAATATGGTAATTGAGACCTTGTATTTAGTAGGTAGAATGGCAGGACTTGTAATATTTTTATTATGCTTCAGTTTCAATGATGATATTGGGAATATATTTAGAATATTCATATTGATGTGTGCATTATGGTCTTGTATAAATGTCTTCTACTTAGCAAAAATAGCTAAAAGCCATAAAAAAGAGCTAGCTGATATTAATCTACCTGCTAGCCCTCAAGAACTTCCAGCCTAATTATTTAACGAATTTCAAGATCTTATATAGTTGCTTTTTATTTGGTAAAAAAACCTCAACTGTATCTCCTATTTTTGCATTATAAAGTGCCTTACCTATTGGTGAGTCAACAGATATTTTACCTTCTAGTGGGTTTGCAGCCTTAGTTTCTTCAGTACCTACAAGAGTTACAGTTCTCTTCTGTTTATTCTCAAGGTTTTGAATCTCTACAGCCTCTCCAATGCTTACTAGGTTATCTGATGTTTTTTCTTTTGCAATTACTGCAATGGCAAGAATATCCTCAATTTCTAGAATCTTATTCTCATTCATTTCCTTTTTTTCCATTGCTACTTGATATGCATGGTTCTCGCTCAAGTCTCCAAGTTCTCTTGCCGCCGCAATTTCATCAGCAATCTCTTTTCTGAGAACTGTGATTCTATTATCAAGTTCTACTTTTAGTGAATCATACCCTTCTTGAGTCAACTTCATTTCTGCATTCTCAATTTTTCCATTCTTTTTTATCTTAGGCATAGTTATATAAATTAAAAACTTTTAAACTTATTCAAACCTTGGGGATCTAATAAATTATATCATTAGTTAACCAACGTTGAATTGTATTTAAAAATGAGTCTTCTTAGTATTTTTAAGAAAACTCATCTTTGAAATTTCGTAATTATCTTACTAAATCACCGTTTTATTGTCAAATCGATAATTTGATCATCAAAAAGCGTCTGCGTAAAGGTGACTGGATTCGAGGACAGATCTAGCGATGGGCTAGTTTGTAAAATTGATTGTGATTTGTCAGTTGAAAGTGTCAAATATGCAGTTGTTAATGCACCTTTAGTTTTGGCCTGCCCTAATATAACGGATATATTGTCTCCAGCCGAATTACCTCCATTTGCAAGTGTCCACCTCATAGTTACTTTACTCTCATTTATAACTCTAAAAACAGCACATTTTTCAATATCTGAAGAGTTAATTACTACTCTTTCTATAGGAAAATCCTCAAAACTAATATTTGAGTTTGAGACTGAGAGTGGAATACACATTGAGACTTCTTGAGAATTTCCAATATTAGGAAAGGTCATGCTTACTTTATAGGCAAGATCACTTGAGTTTGTAATTGAAACCTGAGTATCAGTGCTGATATTTGGATATTTGTTCAAATTAACAATCTTTTCATCCTCAACATTAATTCCTGGTTTGTAATACATTGATGTAGTATTAATCTTATTTCCATCTAAATTATTCTCTGCAATAAAACCAGAATAATCTAGAGATTCTGCTTGAACATATACGTTCTTAGCTTCTACCTGTTTATTTAATGTATTTAGAAGTACTGGCAAATTCACTTGAGCATCTGTTAATAGCGAATTAAAAGTATACGCTAGAAGCTGGGTGCTTAACCTGTACTTTGCAGATAGACTTTCATTGTTATCTTGAACACTTATTAAATTTGTTAGGAAACTACCTTGAGCAAAATCAACATTATTTACTTCGAATTTTTTTCCGTTAGATATAGATTTAATAATTTCTTCCAATGAGCTGTAGTTTAGAATACTCACTCCATCTATCTCTTTTTTAAAGCTGGAAGCAAATACTTTTTTTACAACAGACTGATATTCATTAAAGTCGGAAATATTACCTATATCTGAAAGTGTTAAATTTGCAGCTGTTTTGTATGTATACTTTCTATTATTAATTTCTTTGAAATCAGAATCACTGACTGCAGATAAGTCTGGAGTAAAGTCAGATGCAGAGTTAACTACAACATCGGTTATGCTGCCTTTGTTTACTGTAACAAGTGCAAACGATGATACATCACCTCCAATTGGCTTAAGCCTTGTATTGTCTAAGAGAAGAAATAGATATACTTTTGAACTTTTAAATCCTAATAAATCTGCTGCATTTTCAATAGATTCTGAAGAATTAGCCCAACTTTGGCTTTCTTCTATTCCTTTCGCCAACTGAACAAACCTACCTTGAATAAATCCAGGGAATAAAGTTGAATCTACTTTTGCAGCAAGTTCTGCACTTTTATCAATTTTATCCTTACCTAAAGATAAGAATGGAGATCTTTGGTCCATTTCTTTTAAATAATCAGAATAATCTGCACCATTATTTGCAACTGCTAAATAGCTGTCAGAGCCTGCTCTTAACTGTGTATTATTCTTGAAATTACTTAAGTAAGTATAAAATGGTGCTGCAGCATAGGCCATGTTAGATACTCCTTCAGCGTATAGTTTGAAGGCTGAAATTCCTTTTTTAACTTCTGTATAATTTTTACCAAGAGCTAATGTTCTTGCTGGTATTTCAAATCTATCTAAAACTGTATCTATATTATCTAACGAGCCTTTTATTCTGTCTGCATTTCCAGCTACAAGATCTAACCTTGAGTTCTGTACGTTTGTTTGTAGATTTTGATATTCTGGAACTATTAATAAAAGCTCCTTTGCAATAACTATTGCTGGTGAGAATATGTAAAGATAAAACCCAATTAGAAGTGCAAAGCTAACAATAATGAGACCTGCTTCTGCAGGAGTTTTATTTTTAAATACACTAAATGTTTGTCCCAAGTTTCTAACCTTTTCCCAGCTCCAATTTGTAATTCTTTCCGCAAATGTCCTCGGTTTTCTCCTTCGCTTATCTCGAATGGTATTTGCAGCAAACTCCATTTGTTTTTTCTTATCTTCCTCTTGCCTACGTCTTTCTGCTATAAGTCTTGAGATTGGTCCAGCATTATTATCTATTGCTGAGCTGTCAATTTGACCTTTATCTGCAAGATCTACAAAGCTTTTTAGTTTGTCTACAAAGTTCTTATTACCATTCACTTTTGTACTCGTACTTATTTCTAAAAGGTGGATTTTTGCAGCTGCAATTGACTGTTTGATTGCCTTTTCGAAAGGAACCCTTGTTGTCCAACCAATTTGGCTTAAGTTTGGTGCAGGTTTATAGAACTTTATGGTTGGAAGATTGTCTCTCTCATCAACAAATTCAATATTTTGAGAATTTTCTTCTACTTCTTGAATTTTGTATGCAATTGATAAATGACTAAAAGCATTCTCATAACTCAAAGAATAAATATTTCCTTTTGTGTTTGGCGAGAATTGAGCCTTAATAATTCCATATGCAGCATCTAAAACGTGAACCAAAAACTCTGTGTCTAGTCCATCCTTCTTTAATTTCAAATTCTCTCCCCTTGCAGCTGCCATTATCAGCTCGATGAAAGGAGTATCCTTATTAAAATCAATTCCATCTCCGATAATTTCTGCTAAACGGACAATTCTAGCGTCTAGGTTTACTCTCTCGTTGTATTCTATGGATAAACTTTCTGCATATCTTTGTAATTCTAGATTTGTATAAATTTTATGCTTAGCAGAAGCATCTGCAGAATAATTCATACCCAGATCGTCACTTGCTAAAGCTCTTTGATGGGCTTTGATAGAGGTTGTAAGTAGAACTTTAGCATCAAATTTGGAAGCAAGTTTAAGGGTCGAGTCGAAGTAATTTGAGAAATTTAGAAAATCTTGTGTTGATACTTGTGCAATTGTATCTCCAGTATCATGTGCAAAATAGAAAACATAGTCTAATCTTCGAATTTCTTCATCTAGATTAGGAATTGTTGTGAAATCTAGAAAAGATACTAATGCATCCTGCGGGAAAGAGTTTAATTTTATTAAATTCTCTTCTGTATAACTATCTACAATAATTACATATCCACCCTGCTCTATTAAAGAATCTGCAATTTCTAAACCAAGCTTAGAAAGCCCTCCAATAATTAAGGAAGTTGGATATTTAATCGTATTTTTTAGTCTGTATTGTTCTGGTATCATTTATTCGACTGTTACCGGTAAAACCATTAGCTGTGCTTCTAGGTTAAGATCGTAATTTCTTAATTTATCCCTATCTTCCTGTTTATCTGGAAGGATTGTAAATTCTAGAGTTTCGTATCCTGCTTTGAATATTCTAATCTTTTTCGGTGCATTTAAATCAATATCTGATGTGTATTTATTCTTTGTAAACTTATCTACTGCAATTGAATCAACTTGTATTTGAGCATCATCAGTATTTAAAGTTACGTTTAACTTACTCTGTGCATTTAAGTCTGACTTTTTTGTAGCAAATATGAAATGTCCTTCAGAAAACTCTTGTGATGGGCCAATCAAGTATGAAGTTACAACTGTATTACCTTCTTCAAATGTAATTAATTTACTAAAAGTCCAGAACTGATTAGGTGAGTCTGATTTTCTAGAAATCGAAACCATTCTTTCTCCTGGTGTAACTGTATCATAAAAGAATGGTGATTTTTCTGGTGTAACAGTACCTACTTCCTTACCATCTATTTGAATATCTAATTCTCCTGCCAAAGAAAATACTTGTAGACCAGAAATTGAATCTGGTTTTCTAACACCAAATAGATTCCTGACGTCGATATTCCAATATAGCCATGGAGACCAGAGTGCAAGCAAAGTGCACAAAAGCGAAATCACAACAAGTAATGTGACTTTTTTAAGCATATCGATTAAAATTACAAACCTCTATTCAATTTCATTATAGAGGGAATCTACACTATTGCAAACATAGAAATGATAGAAAATGGAACACCAACAATCTTTGATATGAACTATGTAGTTGATAAGGTTAGGCTTAGCCAAATCTATAACAATATAAAAAGTATTGAAGATCTGGAACGATTTGGGGAAGGTATTTTTCAGTATCTGAAAATGCTTACAGATGGAATTACCAAGGAGTTTTTCTATGTCTTTGTTCCTGATAGTCCTCTAATAATAGTTTCTAAGCCGGAACCTCAAAAGGAAATTGAATTTATGAGACCTTGGTTTATTATGACTGGGAATGCTTATAGATTTATAACTGTATATAAATTCAAGCATAGAGAATTAAAAATTCAGGAGAATAAAGTTGAATTAGCTACAAGAATTAATATTATTAAGAAATTTAGAGAGTACTATCTAAATCTGCAAAAGAACGAAAGCGAAAGTACTTAGAATCTATCAACTTAAATTATTGAATTTGCTGAATAATTAGAATTTCTAAAAGACCCCTATGAGTTTAACAAGATCTTCTAGCTGCTGCTGCTTTTCTGGTATTAGCTTATCCTTAATTAATTCTACCTTTTCTATAAGAATTGCTTTGGCAGAATTATGAAACTCGTTTAATATATCATTATCTGAAAATTTTGCTTTAAAAGTGTTAATTTCATCTATTTTTGGATCTTCTTTTAAATTCTTAAGTACTCCTTGTTGTTCTGTTGGTAGTTTCTTGACGAGTTTTATGATCATATCAAGACTAATTACATTAATTAACCTATCTCTTACTATTTTATCCTGAGGGGGTCTGATATCGCATATCTCAGAGAACCTATCAATAATTGCCTCAAGTTTATTTATATAAAGATTATCGTGATCAAAAAGGTGTGCGTACATTATGCTTTTGCTGGTTGAGAAGTAGGATTGGTTTCAGGTATTATTACATTAGCAAGGGATTTTGCAAACCCAGAAACTACTTCTTCAACTATTTCAGCTCCAGTCAACGCAAGGTCTGCAAGCCCATTCACTACTGCCTTGGGAACCTCTAGTACACTATCTATTAAAGAATCAACAATCGACTTAGGTTGGGTTACTTGTTTGGGTTCAACTTCTTTATTCACAGTTAGAATTTTAATAACTACTTACATTGATAATAAGAGTTGCTTATGTGAAAGTCAAATTAGATACTTAGAAGCTTTGGGACTACTAGAAGATCGAAGTGAGAATCATTTAGAATTTTTTTAGCAAAGTTAATAAGCATATTTTTAAGCTCCAAAGTATCACTACTAAAGAAATCTGGATGGGCTAATATTAATAATCTTACTGGAAGGTATAATTGGGCATGCTTGCTTATATCTTTATCCTGAGTTAATTCTATGTATTTATTTAGCATTAGATTATAAGCCTCCAGATAACTGCCTTTTAAAGAACCATCATTTTTCAAGCCAAAATAAATAAAGTTTGCAAGCATTGAAGTTAGATCGTCAGCAGGTTCTCCCCACATTGCTCTGGCAGAATCTAACGGCCTAATAGTCAAATCTTCTTGTACTCTTATGTTATCTGGATGCAAATCTGAGTGTATCATTGAACACCTTTTATATTCTGACCTTAAAGATTCTCTAATTCTAAAAAGATTAGTCATCATCTCTGTCTTACCCTGTGCATCTAAAAGCTTATCGTTATCCCACACATCCATAATATCCATGAAAACTTCACTACCAATATAATCTTGTGAATGTCTCCAATAGTAATGTTTAAAAATCTCATCCGAAAGCTGCATCGGTTTTATTTCGTGAATCCTAGCCATATAACTGGATATATTTTCAATTATTTCCTTTTGTTGCTTTGAAAGTGTTTCTTCCTTAGAAATTTTTGAAATAAATTCAATATAAGATTTTCCTTCTGCAAACTCCATAACCTGAAATACATTCTCAATACCATCAATTGACACTGTTCTCACTTCTTCTCCATAACAAACAACATCTATAGAGTTAATGTGTGTTGGATGGATTTGTGAAATCTGATGTTGAAGCAATAAATAACCTACATTATCTGCTAAGTAGTCCCTTGATAAGCCTATACCTCTTAATTGCCTGCATACAATCTTAGTCTCAACACCTTTATTGATAAAAACTACTTTGTAACCATCCGCAACTAATCCTGAACCTAATTTAGTAATCTCCTTAAGAGTAATATCTTTTCCATATTTATCTTCTAAATAGTGCTTTATTGCTGTTTCTAAGTCCATTATATTTCTTTATTTAAAGATAATTCGTTAGTACTTATAATACCTTCTTTTTCTCTTGCCTTTATAATAATATCGTCAGAATCTGGTGAAAAACTCATAACAATTGCTTCTGAGTTACCAAGACCAAGAGCATTTGTTTGTGGAAAGTTTTCAACATCTGGATATAACGCTTTAACGTAGTTTGAACCTACTTCGAAGTGTGTGAAGGCAATCACACATACTTTCTTTCCTTTCTCTGCTCTTCTTTTTATAAAGTTTCCAATATGATATAAAAATCTGAAAGATCTTTTATTTACATTTGATCTTCCGTCCATAATTTCAGTTTTCTCTTCGAGGTTTGGATCTTGAAACCACATTTGACCATATACTTCTCCTGAATGGGAAACATTGTATTCTGTAAATTTATCTAAATCATAAATATCCACAGTTCTAATTGATCTTAATAACTTAACATTTGCATTCATACCTAGTTCCTCAAGAAAAATTTTTGCAGTACCTTGAGTTCTTGCTGTAGGAGAAGAAACAACAATAATTTCATCAAATCCTTCAAGATAGTCTTTCATTTCCCTGGCGGTTTTTCTTGTCTCCTCGATTCCTTCTTCTGTTATATCTAAGCCTTCTTGTGTATATTTTGTTTTTCCATGCCTTACTAAAAGCACGTCTGCTTGTCCAGTTGGATTCATTTAATTTCAGTAATAAACTTTAGATTTTATCAAATTTAACTACATAATTGAAGCTTACTTGGAGCGTTTTACTATGTATCTTTAACTTTCAACAAACTTGTCTTTTTTTGAATAAGCCGTCTGAATTAATGTTTTAATCATAGACCTAGATTTTACATTAAAGGCCTGCTCAATTAATTCACTAGCTTTCACAAGGTCCAAAGAAAACTCGTCGTTAAGAATCTCAAAAATGGCAATATTTATTGAGAATGCCATCTTATACTGTGTGCTCCATAAACCCATAATCATATTTACAATCTGTTTTATTCTTGAAAAAAGCAGAGTTTTTCTTTCATCTTCAAATTGTGTTTCAATAAATATCTCCACAAGATAAGTGCATAAATGCTTAACTATCCAGCCTTTATCAACATCTTTTATATACTTTGAGAATCTTTCGAAATCTGCAGAAGGGATAGATTTAATAAGTTCAAAAAATAGGTCACTGCAGTAAAAATCTATTATCTCATCCATAGATCTACCTGCAGTCCACTGTAATATCTTGTTATCGATAATCATTATTGCTGCATCTACATATGGATATGATGGGTATGAACGTGTTGATAGTTTTGCATATAAGTTGATTTCATCTTCATTCCAGAAACTATTTGGATCCTCTGGATTAAAGAAAATCGGCATTACAATATTCAGATTATTTGTATCAAGAATAGTACTGTCCTTCTGCCCCTGATCGGAAGCCATATTTTCTAATTTTAGATATATTACAGGATAATACCGAATTTACTAATTAAATACAAAAAAGAGCCCAGTTTTACCTGGGCTCTTAAATTATTCTTAATTCTAGTTTGGCGCATGTACTGTTCCTTTACCATTATCGTAGGTTTTATTAACAACAGTTGGGTCAATATTAGAGTTAAACTTCTTAGAATAACTTACAATACCTGTACTAATAAACTGTTTAATATAACCAGTCTTTTGAGTTGTACCAGCATCTTTTCCAAAAGGATCAGCATAATATGTTGTGCTCGATGTTTGATTTGATATTGTTGGAGGGAAAAAGTAATTACCTCTGTTAGTATCGTTGAATGGAGACTTTGGATTATCCCATGTAATTCCTTTCGTGTTTCCATAATCAGTTGCACCATCACAAGATCCACCTCTCATTTTATCTCCGTTTGCTTCTGTCTCGTAACAAAGATCCATAAAGTATCCAACGTTATTTGGCTTTCCTGGGTCGTAGAATCTAGCGGCATTTTCTACATCAAATAGTAAGTTCACACCGGATACTAAAGAATTTCCATTTGAACTTGTTAGACTCAATACTACAGGCCAAGCTTCGTATGCATTAGCAGACCATTTTTTCTCTGGAACTAAGAATACTTGGTTAATACAATCTCTAGTTTGAATTTGTCTATTTCCATTCCCATCGGAAACTCCAGGATAAGCTGCGTTGGAATATGATAACCCTGTTTGAATTTTTGTTAAATTTCTAACTCCATTAATATCGCACAAACCTGTAAACTCTCCTGCTTTTCCAAACTGCCCCATTTGAGCAATTATTGTTTTTGCACCATCACTACAGTTTGCTGCATAAATAACTTCATGTAAGTTATTTTGGAATGCATCTTTAGTAGAAGTTCCCTGGTGTCCCTTTAATAAATACTGACAAGTAACATTAGTTGTGATTTGACCTTTACTGCTTGGAAGTTTAATTGGTAATGTTGCAATAGAAACTTTATGACCCACATGATCCTCGTGTCTCATTACACTCTGCCCTTGAGATACATAATAAGCATCTGTTTGTTCGTTTACATATCCAAAAGGTAAACCAGCTACTGCTTGTTCTTCTGGATCCATTTTTCCATTTTTATTTGCATCAAAGTAGAATTCTTCTTGTATATCTTTAAATAGCGGTGACTTACTTGGATCATCTCCATGTTCATGACCAAAAGAACATTCTTTTCCTGTTGCAGGGTTAACAACCACTGGCGGATGCCAGGTAGGATAAACCTTACCATCTGGTCCTATCACTGAGTATGTGTCATGTAAATCCTTAGGGCAAGTATCATACTGAGTTGGAGTCCAAATACCAAATGCTGCAGATTTAGGTGCTGTTGCTTTATCCAACAAACCTGTGCCAGACGTTGGTGGTGGGACTGGATTTGGAACCGGATTTGGGACTGGTGTAGGCGTTGGCGTTGGATTAACTGGTGGAGGCGTTGGCGTAGTACTCCCATCAGTATAACTTATTGTTAGTTTCGGTTTTGTTGTGTCATTTGTTAAATCTGTCTCAAAAAATTTTCTTGAATACTGAGATGTTGAAGTGTTTTTTATCACAACAGTAAAATACTTTGCAGTTGGATTTAAGGTTAAAACTTCTTGTAGTGCTTTAGTAACATCAATATCATTATATGTACCTGCAGACCATTTTATATCGTTTGCATAAACTATCTTATTTACTGATAACTTTCTTGCTGATACTCTGTCTGTATTACTAAATGTATTAGAGTTTGATGAATTTTCTACATACGCCTCTGTTGAAAGGCCTATCCATTGGACATCTTTTGTATAGATAGATAAGACTGCTTTGGTTGCAGTTGTTAATTGCTGTGTTACTGCGAATCTGATGCCGAACCATGAATTTGTAGATTCTCCAGAACCTATGAAAGCTTTTTTGGATCCAAAACTCACAACATTTCCGTCTTCATTTGTTATATCTGTGTTTGCCGAGGGATAGAACGTTACCTTACTATCTAACGATGCAGCCGCTGCATCTGAGATTTGCAAATTCTTCTTGTTTAGAACAATAAGAATTGCCACGATTGCTCCGGATAGAACTAGAGCAGTTATTACTATCCTCTTTATACCAATTCTCTGCACGAAATTACTCATGTGTTACAGGATAAAAAATAAAGGGGTACAAATATGTTATAGGCTTATTAGGTTACTTTGTCAAACTTTTTCCAAAGAAAACGGGGCAATCTCCTTGCCCCGTAATAGCATTCCATTATACTTTATGATTATATAGTAAAACTAGAATTTATCTGTTCCACTAAGCCATCTTTCTGCAACTATAGCTGCCTTGCATCCAGCACCTGCAGCAGTAACTGCTTGTCTATAGTAATGATCTTCAACATCTCCAGCTAAAAATACACCATCAATACTTGTATAAACTCCGTCAGGAGAAATTAAGTATTCTTCTTCGTTCACTTCTAGCTGCTTAGCTAAGAATTTAGTTAGTGGAATGTGACCTATAGCTAGAAATAATCCCTCTACTTTTAATTCAGATTCTTTATTATCTTTATTGTTAAAAAGTTTAAGACCCGATACTGCGTTGTCACCTAAAACTTCTTTAATTTCAGTATTATAAATAACTTCGATCTTTGGGTTAGCCAATACTTTCTCCTGCATTATTTTACTTGCTCTAAAAGTATCTCTTCTGTGTATTAAATGTACTTTAGAAGCAAATCTTGTTAAGAAAGTCGCTTCTTCCATTGCAGTGTCTCCACCACCAACTACAGCTATTTCCATATTTCGATAAAAAGCTCCGTCGCAAGTTGCACAAGAAGAAACTCCTTTTGTCCATAACCTATCTTCTCCAGGAACATTAAGCATTTTTGGTGTTGCGCCAGTAGCAATAATTACAACTTTTGAAGAGTAAAATTTATCTGCCACATGTACTTTCTTAATTTCTCCTGTTAATTCAACTTTTGTAACATCTTCAAATTTAACTTCAGATACAAATCTCTTTGCTTGTTCAAGCATTTTATTCATCAATTCTGGTCCTTGAACTCCGTCTGGAAAGCCAGGATAATTTTCTACTAATGTTGTTGTCATTAATTGACCTCCCCAGACTGTTCCAGCTAAAACTAGAACATTAAGTTTAGAACGGCCTGCGTATAAAGCAGCAGTAAGTCCTGCTGGACCTGACCCTATTATTATTACATCGTATACTTGATTATTATCCATATATTAAGCAGCCATTGGCATTGGTACTGAAGCTCCAGCTGTTCCAAATGCATAAGTATTTATAAAATCTTTCATCATAGGTTCTCCTAGTGCACCAGCCTGTTGTACTTTTACTGTTGCATCTTTAAACACCATTAATGTTGGAATACTTCTAATTCCATATTTCTGAATAATTTCAGGATTTACATCTGCATCTAATTTTACAAACTTAACTTTTCCAGCAAAGTCTTGAGTTGCAAATTTCTCAACAATAGGAGCAATTGCCTTACAAGGTTCACACCATTCTGCATGAACATCCAAAAATACTGGCATAGTTTTTGATGCCTCCATTACTTCTTTTTCAAAAGTTGCATCTGTTACTTCTATTGGTTTTGCTCCAGCTGCTGGTGTAGCATTATCTTGAGTGATATTACTTACTGGTGTTACTGATGTGTCGTTCATAATATTAATTTAAAAACTAAGTGAAATAATCATATCAGTGGTGTCAATATTCAGTCAAACTTTAACTCGAAAAGCGCGTACAGATTTAATTTTTTATTCCAAAGAAACAATCTAAATCTAAAATATCGTTTATACCTGCTGTTGGACATACACCATTCCCTCTTCTAGCAAAGAAATCGGTTGCAGGTGTTTTTACTGCTGCATCTAATGCATCCAAAGGTTTATTGCTAACAGAAGTTATATTCCATAAGGTTACAAATCCAAAGTACGCAACACCCAATCCTAAGATTAATAAAATAGTACTGACAATGTAATTCTTTACGTTTTTAAATTTAGGAAAAAGATCATCAACATTCTTTACTTTTCCTTCCTGAGAAGCAATTCTAAGTTGTTGTGAAATCCACCATCCAAGTCCTATCCCAAAGATTGCTCCTGTAAGAAATCTAGAAAAGTTATTACTTACATATAGAGGCATTCCAGTCACATCTCCCATTGGGTTTATATTTAAGAAGGTGAAAATTGTTTGAAGTCCACCATCTAATGCCATTGGAATTATAAAAGGAATTGTCCAGTACCATCTTAACTTTGGAAGTTTATTTAACTTTACTAATATTGCCGTTGTAAATATTGCTAGCCAAATTCCAGTATCTCTTGCACACCAAGCAAATTGATAATCAAAAATATCTATAGATCTACTTGCAAACTGATGGCAGAAAAAACTATAAATAAAGTAAATTATTTTTGCTGGTGAAACTAAACCTAGTTTTAGAAATATTGGTGCAAGGATTGGTAACGATACTAATGTACCCATTACAGTTAAATATACGTTATAGAAATCCGCGAAAAATAGTTTTAATCTTTTCATAAGTTTTGCTAAGAAATTACACTTCCCAAGAAGTCTTCACTTTTTATAGCGCTTGTTAAGTTCTCTAAATTATCTCCGGATAAGACATAAAATTCAATTTTATTTTCCATCCCTAATCTAGAAGCTAAAGGATCAACTGGATACTTTGCACCTGGAAGATGCTCAGTTGGATTTCCTATTAAATTTAAATACTCTTGCCAATTTAATTTAGGAAGCATTACTGCATCTGCAAACTTTTTCGGATCTTTATTATAAACACCTTCAATGTTACTAAGACTAAATACTTTTTTAACTCCAGCTCGAATAGCTAACTTTACTGTATTCCAGTCGCTTGAGTGGCCTGGTGCACCTGCAGCCGAAATAAGAACCTGTTTTGAGAATTTAATAGGCGATTCTAAATCAAAATCGTCATATTTTATAATTTCATGTTCTGAGATTTCGCCGAGAACTGCTTGAAGCATTACTGCATTCACATTTATAGATGCAACACCTACTTCGTGCTCATAATTTTTAGAAAAAGAATGATCAGCTAATAGTTTTTGATATTTTCTTGCAATAAAACCTCCGCCTACACATACAATAAATTTATAATTTGGAAGACCAGTAATAAAATTTCTTATCCTGTTTGCAGCATCAAAGCTGAATATGTTGTCTTCTGAAGGGGAAAGTATTGAACCGCCAATATTTAAAACTACAATATTTGCCATTTATATTAAAGTAAGATTTTTAATTTATAGCACAAAATACCAAGTTATTCATTTGATATTTAGTATTTGTTATTTGAGATTTGATACCTGATATTGCTATAATATATTCATGAATTCGAGAAAATCTATAAAACAAACATCTCTTCAATGGCTTAAAGCCTAATTTCCTACGCTCAGTAATTTCAAATCAGTCAATAATCTTGTAAAATAAATTTAATACTTAATACTATCTATATAAAATTAAAAAATTTTCGGTATGAAAAAAAGAATATTAACAGGTGATAGACCTACAGGACCTCTTCACCTAGGACACTATTTAGGTTCTGTACACAATAGAGCTTTACTTCAAGATGAGTACGATCTATTTCTTTTGATAGCAGATGTTCAAGCATTAACAGACAATTACGATAATCCAGAGAAAGTTAGAGATAACATTTATCAAGTAGCTCAGGATAATATTGCATGTGGAGTTGACCCAGAGAAGACAACAATTTTAGTCCAATCCATGATTCCAGAAATTGCAGAACTGACTGTATTTTTTATGAATTTAGTTACTCATAACGAAATTCTAAGAAATCCAACTGTGAAAACAGAAGTAAAAGCTAAAAATATGGAAGATTCTACTCCATTTGGTTTTGTTGCATATCCTGTTAGTCAGGCAGCAGACATTTTGACATTTAGATCAGATTTAGTTCCAGTTGGAATTGATCAGGCGCCAATGATTGAACTTGCAAGAGAAATTGGAAAAAGATTTAATAAAACTTATAAAACAGAAATATTCCATGCGGTACAAGGAAAGTTTGGCTTACCAAAAAACTTAGTAGGAACAGACGGAGATGCAAAAATGAGTAAATCTAAAGGAAATACTATAAATTTAATTGATGACGAAGAAACAGTAAGAGCAAAAGTAAAGAAAATGTATACCGATCCAAATAGAGTTAGACCAACTGATCCAGGAAGAGTTGAAGGTAATCCAGTATTTATTTATCACGATTACTTCAATACAAATTTGGAAGAAGTAAATAACCTTAAAGAAAGATATATAAAAGGACAAGTTGGTGACGTTGAAGTTAAAGAAAAGTTAGCAATTGCTATAAACTTATTTTTAGACCCAATTAGAGAAAGAAGAAAACTTTACCCAATGGATAAAGTTAAAGAAATTGTTATGGAAGGAACAAAGAAAGCTCAGTTAGAAGCTGCTGAGACAATGAGAATGGTAAAAGAAGCAATGAAAATTAACTATTTTTAATAGTTCGAATTAACTATTTTTAATAGTTCGAATTAACTATTTTTAAAAAATTTTGATGTCAGTTATAGACTTTATTGAGAAATATGAAGATCAAACGGGAAAGACCCCTCTGGAGAGGTTTGAGAGAATCCGAAGGATTTTAAGAACACAACCTATAGATTCTGAGTATTTTTCTTGGGAAATGAATTTTAAATTTGCCCAAAACTCTGCTGCGCAATTAATAATTTTTGCAAATTTGATTTTGGAGTATAAATCTTTCAAGAAAGTTTACGACTATTTAATAAGTCCAGAGTATGGAAAAGCAGGGTTACAAGCTTTAGAAGCAGGTCACAAAAGTGATGTTTCTATTATAGCTATTGCTGGAGCTTTTAGTGATACCAGAAGAATCTTAGATACTAATGGAGGCAAGGTAACTATCGAGTTGAAAGAGAAGATTGTAAGTATAACAAGTATTAATTTCCTTTTGAGTTCCTTAAATCTCCTTTATAGATTACTAGGATCAGAGCAAGTCTTTGGTACATTATTTGCAGACCAAGTAGAAACCAACAGTGTAACAAACTTTAAGAACGATGTTACTTATATTGATGATATCGAGATTTTCTTACAGTCAACTATTTATAATTCAATTGGTTTAGACGACGGCACCCCACTTTTAGATCTAGATACTATTAGCGAAAGACTGGATGAAGCTGCAATATATTGTATTGGGACTCAACAAACTTTTTACGATGGAATGGTATTAGATAGAGGCAAAAGGAGAGGAAGTTCTCAAATGACTCCTGAATTCAAAGTGCTTTACGATCGAATTAACAAAGATTTGAGAGATATTTTAGATTACCCTGAATTTAATAATAGACTAGATAAACCTGACAGTAATGTCTAAGTTTAGTATACTCAAAATGATTATTAAACAAATATGTACTCACCAGTTGTTGGACTTGAAATTCATCTTCAGGTAAAAACTAAATCTAAAATGTTTTGTAGATGCAAGTCCAATTACTTTGATGACGCACCGAATACTAATGTTTGTCCTGTATGTTTCGGGCTGCCAGGTGCACTCCCAGTTCCAAATGAAGAAGCTTTTAAGAAAGCAGTGGCTTTAGCATTATCTTTAGGGTGTACTATCAATCAAAAAACAAAATTTGACAGAAAAAACTATTTTTACCCAGATCTTCCAAAGGGATATCAAATTTCACAATACGATCAACCTATTGGTGTTGATGGATTTGTGGAAATCGAAGTGGAAGGTGATGCAAGAAGAATAAGAATCCAAAGAGTTCATATCGAAGAAGATACTGCAAAATCAATGCATTCTGAAGGAGACACAACATTAATTGACTTCAATAAATCTGGCGTACCGCTAATAGAAATTGTTACTCAGCCTGATTTTGAAAGTACAGAAGAAGTAATTCTATTTGCAAAAAGACTAAGACAGATTGTTAGATACCTTGATGTTAGTGACGCAGAAATGCAAAAAGGACAAATGAGATTTGAATTGAATATTAGTGTTCGATCTGATGATCTACCAAAAGGACAGCTGCCTGATTATAAAGTAGAAGTAAAAAATATTGGCTCTATTTCTGTTTTAGAGAAAGTTTTGAATTTTGAAGTAGAAAGACAATCTAAAATTCTTGAAACTGGAACTAAACCTATTCAGGAAACCAGAGGTTTAAAAGATATGACCGGAGAAACTCTTTCCCAGAGAGTTAAAGAAGAAGCATCTGACTATAGATATTTCCCAGAGCCAGACATTGCTCCAATAGTTATTAGTGATGAAATGATTGCACAGATAAAATACTCTGCGCCAGAATTGCCTGCTGATAGAAAGAAACGGTACAAAGCACTCGGTTTAGAAAATCAACAAGCAGATATATTCATTGAGGACATGGAAAAAGGTAATTGGTTTGATAGTATCGTTAAAAATTTTTCAGAAGACAAAAAGAGAGCTTTTGCTTTGTCACTGGCTCGATGGCTGACAGGCGAACTATCAGGTCAACTAGTTAGAAGAAATATGATTGTTAGAGACTTGCCTATTACTCCAAATGACTTTATCACTATATTTAGTTTAATCGAGAGTAATGAAATTTCAGGCACAATTGCTAAACAAGTATTCGAAGAAATTATTGATACTAATGGAGCAAAGACTGCGAATGAAATTATTCAAGAGAAGAACTTAATTCAAATATCAGATTCTTCTGAGGTTGAGGGTATCGTAAATACAGTGATCGCTGAAAATGGAAAGATTATTGAAGATATGAAGAAAAATCCAAACGCAATCAAGTTCCTGGTAGGACAAGTAATGAAAGCTTCTAAAGGTAAAGTCAATCCTAAAGTTGCAGAGGAAGAATTACAAAAAAAGCTAAGTATATGAATCCTGATATTATAAAAATTTCTGCATTATCTATTAAAGATAAAAAAGTTCTTTTAGTTAAAGCAGAAGGTAAAGATTTCTGGTCTTCACTTGGAGGAAAAATTGAGAACAATGAGGAGCATGTTGAATGTTTAAAAAGAGAAATAAAAGAAGAAATTAATTTAAATTTAGTTTCGGCAACACTTTATTTGGAAGCTCCTATTGTACCAACAGATAATAATGATGGTAGAACTATTAAAAACTTCTTTTATATAGTAGAAACGTCTGGTGAGACGCAATTGAACCCTGATGATCAGATCAAAGAATATAAATGGCTTTCTAAAGATGAGTTTGTGAATCGAGATTTTAAAATTGGAACAGCATTAGAAAGATTTGCTATTCCAAAGCTAATAAAAGATGGATTAATTTAATTGAGTATTTATAAACATGACTTCAGGACAAATTTTAAGATTTATAATCCCTGTTGCAATTATCTACATACTTGGATTAGTAGTTCCATACACTATACTAAGTAATGCGAATCTTAGTGCTGGAAACACAAATTTAGCAATAGTGCAGACTTATATAGATAGTTTAATGGTAAGCCAGCCAGCCAGCTCCCCTGTTTAGTTTGTACACTCGAATTCACTAGAATAATAAAGCATTCTGGGAGACTTTACATCAATTCCTCTATGATATACTATGAGGAGCACTTTAACTATTACAAAGTAACAAGATTTTCCTTATTACAAAGTAACAAGATTTTCCTTATTACAAAGTAACAAGCTCCGCTTATTAAATGAAAGCCCAGTCTATAAAAATAATTAAAAAAGAGAATAATAGACCAGAAGTGGTTTCAGATGATAGTATGGATCCTGTTTCTCTTCAAGGTCTAGAGAAAGACGGAAGAAGCAGCATTAGAATGAATCTTCGAACTCAAGACCCAATTTCACCAAGAAGAAAGAAACTTAAGAAACTTGCGTGGAGTTTCCTTTTTGTTAGTGTATTTATGGGTGTAATTGTTGCAGGTTTACTTATTTACTTTGTATTAATCCCTGCTCAAAGAATTTTAGGTTATGTAGATTCTATGCAGACCTCAGTAGTATCTCTACTGGGAGATTTTAAAAATAAAGATTTATCAAATATAGATAGTTATTTTAAGAACTTCGAGACAAACCTAAATAACATTGATGGTGAGCTTTCTAGATATGAGTTTTTAAAAAACTGGGATCAGACGAAAGGATATTACGATAACTTCCAAGTTGGAAGAACAATACTTGCAAAGGCAGATAATCTTACACAGAAAATTCTACCAAAGTTAAAAACAACTTTACATGCAACTGGATTTAAAATAGATCCAGCAGAACCAGCCCCACCTGTTGCAGATGCCAATGGACTTTATCCAGACGGAACAAAGGCTCCTAGTACTTTAAACCTAATTCTAAAAGAATTACCAGCATATCTAAACCTATATAACGAAATCGATCCAGATATTAAAGACATAATGGCTGATTTTAAGAAAATAAATATTGACTACATTCCAAATGTTGGAGGTAAGGATTTAAAAGGTACTGTCACAAAAATAGATGATTTCATTGACGAATATCCTACGCTTTCTTCAGAGACTCTTAACTTCTTGAAGTTTATTCCAGAAATTATTGGATCAAACCAAGAAAAAACTTATTTGATAGTATTACAGAACGAAGTTGAGATGAGAGGTTCCGGAGGAATTATTACTGCATTTGGAACTGCAAAAGTTAAAGACGGAGAATTTGTTGATGGAATTTCTTTGCAAGACAGTTGGAACCTACAACTTTACCTTTGGACTCTCGGATTACCAATGCCTCATAATAATATTTATGGACAAGCATACTTAATGAATTCAGGTTGTGGATCTACAGAGGCAAGAGCTCAGGATGTTGCAATGTATCCTGATTTACATGAGAGTATGAATCTTTTCAAAGATTATTACGATATTGCCCACGAAAATAACCCTACGGATTACCCAGGTTACGACCATATGGTAATTCTTAACTTTACATTCGCTCAGAATTTATTAGGCTTAGTTCAACCATTAACAGTCGATCCATTTGGTGAGGTTACTGCTGATAATCTTTTCAGCTTTATTAAGGCAGAAACAGATGATCCAAAATATCATGGATTTAATAAAGACAGAAAACAAATATTACAAGAAATTGGAGATGCAGCTAAAAAGAAATTATTCGATCTTCCAATTAATGAAATGCCTAAAGTTATTAAGACTTTGATTAGCTCGTTCCAAGCAAAGGATATTGCACTTGAATCTCCTAATCCAGATGTCCAAGCATTCTTCGATCAATATGGAATGAGTGCTAGAACTGTTAAAGACTATACTGGTGATTATTTCCAATTCAACGAAGCTCAAAACTGCGCACTTAAACTAAATAAATGGGTTAGAGATAGTGTTTATAACCAGGTAGATATCTCGGATACCGGACATATAGATAGAACAACCTGGGTATCTTGGACACAACCTAAAATTTATGATGACTCTCTTGGAGGTCAATATTCTGATTCCTTACAGTTCTCTTATAGGGCATGGGTGAGATTCTTCTTCCCTAATGGAACAACAAATATATCTTCGGATGGATACTCAAGATCAGGTTATTTATACTACTACCCTCAAGAATACCATGACGATATTATGGATAAGGATGTAAGTGATAATATAATCTGGTTCGATCATAGAAGATTTTCTGATGCAGACCCAATCGAAAAGCAGCAAATAAATGTTAACTACGCTCTACCTGATAGTATTAACTACTTGAAAGATGGTAAATATACATTAATTGTTCAGAAACACCCTGGAAAGTCTTGGGGTGAAGAAAACGAAGTATTAATAAGCTTCAATGGGCAAAAGTATGACATCAAATTTACACTAGATAGAGATAAGATCTTAACCTTCAAGAACGGAATAATAACCGTAGATAACTACGACAAGAGCCTCGATTGGGTTAACAACATTGTAGACAGAATCCCTTGGGATAGTATAAAAAAACCATAATCTGATATAATCGAGTCATGGTTAATACGCCCACAGAACAAAAGAAGTCTATTTTAATCGATGTAACCTTTCTTTTTGACCAGTACTCTAAAAGAGGAATAGGTGTTTACGGCAGAAATGTTGTAAAAAGAATTGTGCTTCAACTTATAGATGAGGAAGAACTGGAGATAAATCTTTTTGGATTTTTAAATTTACATCAAAATTTAATTGCATTAGGATTTTCACAATTTCAGATTGAAGAGATTGGAAACAAGGTGAATTTCTATACTTTAGGCGAGGCGTTTCCTTCATCACTAAGTAATTTAGTGAGTTGGAGAAAGATGTTTATTCCAATAATTGAGAAAGTAAAACCAGATATTTATTTTGCATCCCATTTTGAAAGAGGCCTTCCATCCACAAAATTTTTAAACAGACCACTAATCCACAAACCTAAAACTGTTGTAATGGCTCACGATGCTATTCCATTGGTATTAAATAAGTATTCACAAAAAGGATACATTCAAAATCAATTGAAAGGTCAGTTCTTTAAATTTATGTGGAGCGGAGTTAGAAATGCAGACCTAGTTTTAACAAATTCAAATTTTTCTAAAGGTGACTTAGTAAACTATGGAAAGATTGATGAATCTAAAATTAAAGTTATATATTTAGGAATTGATAAAGATTTCTTTGATGGTAGGAAAGTTTTTAATAAAGATTTAATTGATGCTACTCTTGCTGCTTATCATTTGAAAGATAAGAACTACTTTTTTTATGACAGTGGATTCGAAGCAAATAAATCTACACCTGAACTTTTAAATGTATTTAAAGGAATTTTGGATTTGAATGATACAAAACTTCCTGATACTCTTGTAGTTACAGGAGGTGACTTCCACAAAGGTGCTGGAAAAGAAATCAGAGCTCGATCTATTCTAGGAGATATGTTTTTAAGAAATGCCAGGAAATTAGGTTTAATTGAAAATATTGTTGCTACAGATAAAGTAACAGAAAACCATTTAATTGAATTACTGATTGAATCTAAAGCATATATAAATTTATCCAGTTATGAGGGATTTAGCTTTGGCCCATTGCAAGCAATGGCTGCAAGAATACCTGCAATAGCTGCAAACTCTTCTTGTACTCCAGAAGTTACAGATGGTGGAGCGTATTTAGTAGATTTAGAAAAATGTAAAGATTTAGAATCTGCTAAAACTGTTGCAAAAGATATTAAAGAACTATTACAGAGTAAAACCAAGCTTGCTAATCACTTGCGAATGGCACAAGAAATTGCAAGGAAATATAATTGGGATACCACTGTTAACGAAACATTAAAGGAGATAAGCAAGCTTGTTACTTTGTAATAAAAAAACTAATCTAGATATTAAATTAACAAAATGGATGGCATAGACCCGGCAGTTAAACAATATATAATATTCTCTTTAGTTATAGGAGTTATTATTGGTGTACTTGTTAATTTTATTCTAATTGAAGGGGTAAAAGGAAGCTTTGCATATGGATTTCCAATTGTTTTAAATGGTGTAGAAGGATTTGCAAACTTTTTAGATAGAGTGATAAATTCGATAATTCTTGGTGCTCTACTAACAATTCCAATATATCTTGGTTTGAAATATATTCAAACTGGAGGAAGAAGCGGAGGGATATAATTTCTATAAACTAAAAGAACGAGCCACCCGAAAGGGTGGCTCGTTTTATATCAATGACTATTAAATGAAGTTCACTACAGTCATAATCATTGGTTCTCTTTCTGTTTCTTTAAAAAGAAGATCCGATACTCTTATTGAAATCTCGTCCTTAACGACTTGCACTTCTTCATTTAGAAATTGAGAATAAGTTGCAGTTACTAAATCTGAAACTTCCTTTATAAGCTCCTGACTGTTTTTAACATAAACAAATCCTCTAGAAATTACTAATGGGTCTCTAATTAGTTTTCTTTCTTTATTTACTAATAAGTCGATGAATACAACTCCATAATTCGCTAGTTGCTCTCTTTCTTTTAGAACTGCTGTGCCAACATCTCCAACCCCAGAACCAGAAACTAATAATGGTTCGCATGCGAATTTTTTAATTTCTCTAAATCCTTTTGCTCTATTACCTTCTATTACACTTCCTCTTTTTGTAATTAAAACATTTCTTTCTTCAATTCCAACACTTCTTGCTGTCTCTCCGTGAGCTCTTAAGAAATATTGGTATCCGTGAACTGGCATAAAGAATTTTGGCTTTACTAAGTTCAACATAATTTTTTGATCTTCTTGATAACCGTGTCCAGAAGTATATAAGTCTAAATCTTCAGATTGTTTTACGAATGCATTTTTAGACATAATAGCGTCTACTAGATTTTGGACTGCTCTATCGTTACCTGCAATTGTTCTAGAAGAAATTATTACAGTATCTCCACCTTGTATCTTTACTCCTTTGTAATCTGCAGTAGCCATTTTTGTTAATGCTGCATCAGTTTCTCCTTGTGCTCCTGTTGTAAGGATCATAATTTTGTCTGGAGAAATCTTATCAATATTCTGAATTGGTACAACTAAATTCTGAGGTATTTTTATATAACCAATCTCTTGAGCAATTCTAATAGTTTGTCTCATAGAAAAACCAGCAATTGCAACTTTCTTGTTATGTCTTTGCGCGATCTCAATAAGTTGGTAAAGTCTTCCAACTAAACCAGCGAATGTTGCAACTATTACTCTACCCTTTGCTTTTTCTACCATTTCTTCTAATCCTTTTGCTACATCGCTCTCCGAGATTGGATGTCCTTTCTTAAGTGAGTTTGTAGAGTCGGATAATAGAATGTCTACTCCAGCGTCTCCAATTTTTGCCAATCTTGAATAGTCTGCGACTGGTTCGTTAATTGGTGAGTTGTCGAATTTAAAGTCTCCTGTTTGAACAACTGTTCCTCCTGGAGTTTTAATACATAATCCAACTGCTTGTGGAATTGAATGGTTAACTCTAAAGAAAGAAACATCAAAGTTATTAAACTTAATATTGCTATTCTCATCGATAACATGAAGCTTTCCCTCCATCGCAGCTAATAAATGATCATCTTCAAATTTCGCTTTAATAAGCTCAATTGTAAAGTGTGTTCCATAAAGCTCTGGATAATTTAGAGTCTTTAAGTGGTACGGAAGTGCACCAATATGGTCCAAGTGTCCATGAGTAATAAAGACTGCCTTAAGATTCTTCCTCTTTTTTAGTACATATGCAATATCTGGTACAACGTGATCAATTCCATAGTAATCAAACTCTGAGAAAGCCAATCCCATGTCTACAACTATCATTTCTTCACCCGATTCGTAAACTGTACAGTTTATTCCAATTTCTTCTACTCCACCTAATGGAATAATCCTCAAATTGCCAGAGGGAACTATGTCTGATTCTTCCTTAGTTCTAGGAAAGTCCTTCTTTACAAAAGGTTTTCTTGTTTGTGCTTCTAATGTTGGGGTAAACTTTGGCTTTGAGTGATTCTCATCGTCTCCTTCTACATTTTCAGCTCTTTTTTCTATATTCATACTGAATAAAATTAAATATCGTTAATATTTTAACACACTATAGTCGTTTCTAGTTACAGGTTGCTAGTTTCTAGTTGAATAGCAATGAGATTCAACAAGCCACA
>JBLGEO010000054.1:0-4004 GCA_047445235.1 Candidatus Dojkabacteria bacterium
AGCAATATCTTTAAGAATGTCCGAATCAATCCTAACAGTAGACAGAGAGAGATTACGAGTATGTCCGAAGTTGATATTATTCTAAGACTCCTCTACACTATCGCACCGTTGATACCCCAAACTGAGTTTGTGAAAAGAAGAAGAACAATGAGAGTTGCAAGGAATATGTATTCTATCCAGATGTTTTTACCAAGCTTAGGTCTATTTTCCAAAGCAACGTTTAGAAGTATATAGTAAATTACTGCTGCCGAAAGTATTGAGTATGCGCTCTGTATTGGCCAAATTGATAGAACTACTACCGTTAATGCCATTGTCATAGTCACTCCAATTGCTTTTATAAAGATTTGACTTGAACTTATACCCTTTAGGAACCATATTCCTGAATAGGAGAAGTAGAAAATAAAAGGCACTATATACAAAATCCTAAGTCCTATCTGTAAGTTTGCTCCAAGTATAAACACCATCATTAAATACGATGATATTAAGGAAAATATAAACTGTGTTGCCTTAGCTGCCTGCTCTAAAGGTAATGTAATCTGTAAAGAGCCGTTAAGAATATTTGAGGTTAAGATTAGCAAGTAAGTAAGAATTCCGTATCCAACTGAAAGTCCTGCTGAGAATAAAAGCTTGTTTAATGGATTACCAATTGTAAGCAGAATAGATAAAGTTAGTATTAGGTAAGGCAATATTGCAATACTTGGGTACATTCCTATTGTTACCAATGCAGTCTTTCTAACATTGAAGAAGAGAACCCAAAGATTTAGAGCAAATAGTATGAATATTATTATTACACTGTTAGATAGGATATATGAGAAATTATCATCGTGTGCTGGTACTTTGTTAAATGTGTATGAGGATATGCCCTCCTCTGGTTTAACGCCGAAACTTTGCCTAGATGATTCTGAATTTACCGAATCTCTCGCCACAACAGACACCAAGTAGTCCACTCCATTATCAAGGTTTGAAATTAATGCTGTGTTAGTCCCTTTTTCTACTTCAATAGGTCCTCTACCCCCCACAAGAACTACATATTTAACAACGTCATTTTCTGGACTTGCATCCCAAGATAGCAAGACCTCTTTATCTTTTTGAACAACTTGTATGTTTTCTACTGCTCTAGGTGGTGTTACAAGTTCGTAAACATATCTATAAACAGGGCTGACTATAAAGAAAAGTAATCCTGCGGTAAGGATTGCCGTTGCTACTGCTCTACCTCTTGTACCTAATCTACTGAAAAAAAACATACTTCATTAATTTAATATTGCTAATTATGAAATAACAAGCTTTTGCTTATTATGAAATAACAAGCTTTGCTTATTATGGTATAACAAGCTTTGCTTATTATACCAATTTTTATTCGATTGTTTGTTGAAAGTTAAAAAGCTTCATACCTTTGTCTGTAACCACTCTACCCCTTGGTGTTCTCTTTAAAAATCCTTTTTTAATTAGGAAAGGTTCGTAAACAGTTTCTATTGTCTCTGCCTCTTCGGATAGTGCTATAGATAATGTATTTAAGCCTACTGGTTTATTATCAAAATCTAATAATATTACTTTGATAAGCTGCCTATCCAAATTATCTAGTCCATCTTGATCTACTTCTAGCATTCCTAATGTATCTTTTACAGCTTGAACATCTATCTTACTTCTTGAGTTTACAATCATCATATCTCGAACCCTTTTTAATATTCTAATTGCAATTCTTGCCGTCATTCTTGATCTTTTTGCAATCTCAACAGCTGCATCTTGATCGATCTTAACACCAAGTTTTTGAGCTTTCTGTATTACCAATTGTGTTAGCTCATCATCATTATAAAAGTCTAACCTGAAGTTCATCCCAAACCTGTCTCTCAACGGCGAACTTAACATGGATAACTTTGTTGTAGCACCAATTACTGTAAAATCAGGTAAATCTATTCTTAACGTTTTAGCATTAGGACCCTTACCTATTATAATATCTAGGACCTTATCTTCCATTGCAGGATATAGCATCTCCTCTATTTGAGTCTTGAGTCTATGTATTTCATCTATGAATAATATTGCATTTGGTTCTAGTGAAGTTAGTATTGCAGCTAAATCCCCTACTTTATCAAGGACAGAACCGTTAGTTGTATATATAGCAGTACCCATTTCCTTTGCAATTACATATGCAAAACTTGTTTTACCAAGCCCTGGGGGTCCGTGGAAAAGAACATGATCTAGAGATTTGTTTCTCATTTTTGCAGATTCAATCATCATGGTTAAGTTCTTTTTTTCCAAAACTCTTCCAATAATTTCGTCAAAATTCGAGGGTCTTAGAGAAGTTTCTAAAACTTCTTCACTCTCGTTCACTGGTTTTGTAGAAGTGATTAAACTCTTTTGTTCCATTATAGTTTCTTTAGTAATTGCTTTATTATATCTTGCGTTGAGCCTGTTTCGGACATGTCCGAATTCTTTATAGCTTCCATAATATCTTTCTCTTTGTAGCCCAAAGTTATTAAAGCATCGATTGCATCTGCAACATTTTTTGTATATGTTGGCTTTTTCTCTTGCATTACAATATTACTTGCTGTAGACTTGAACTTATCACCCACCTTATTCCTCAATTCCAAGATTATTTTTTCTGCTGTTTTCATGCCTACTCCACTTACTTTCAATTTGCTTGGGTCTCCAATTAGAATTGCATTTACTATTTGATCAACTCCAACTTCGTAAATCATAGCTTGTCCTGTCTTAGGTCCGACACCGGATACTGTTAATAAAGTATCAAACATTCTGTGAGACTGTGCATCCAAGAACCCCCAAAGACTAATGTCATTCTCTCGAACTATCATTTGAGTGTAAACTTCTATCTCCATTCCTTCAGTTAATATTATGCTTGAAAGCTTGTTGATTGGAATATTTACAGCAAAGGCAATATTTCCATTTAGGATTGAGACTTTATTGTCCATTATGCTTAGGATTTTGCCTTTTATGTAAGAGATCATCTTTGTATGTCTTTAATTTTAGTATTACTATTAATGTGACAGATTGCCACTGCTACTGCATCCGCTGCATCATCTGGCTTAGGAATTTCTTTAAGTTTAAAGATCATTTGGATCATCTTCTGGACCTGCTTCTTATCTGCTCTACCGTAACCTGTTACTGCAGATTTTACTTGAAGCGGCGTATAATTATATATTGGTAAGTGATATTTTTCACCTGCTAAAAGTATAACTCCTCTAACCATTCCCACTTTAATTATCGTTTTTTGGTTTTTGAAGAAGTAAAGTTCCTCTACGCTCATAGAAGTAGGCGAATATCGTTCTATAATCTCCTCCAATCCTTTAAAAACTTGCATGAGTCTATTTGCTATCTCCTCATCCTTATGTGTCGTAATCGCTCCAGAATCGATTAATTTAAGCACTCCTTTTTCTGTCTTTTCAACTATGGACCAACCGCAAATTGCGAAACCTACATCAACTCCTAAAACTATGTTCATAAAAGGGTTTTAAGCTATATTAGTCCAGACATTTGTAACCTCAGATATCACCTCAATTTTCTCTATGAACTCACTTGCTCGTTCTAATTCTTCGTCTGATAATTCTAGTGTATTTTTTGTCTGCATTATTAGTTTAGCATCTTCAATCTTAGCATCAGTGCTTGTGGCAATTTCCCCAATCTTACTATAGGCATCTCTAAAAGATTCTCGTTGAATTATCACTTCTATGAATAAGGAATCCTCATCTTCTTCGTTCGAAATATCTTCAATTCCATCCACGTCTAAAAGCTTCTCCTCTAGGTCAGATATTTTATTCTTGTGTGTGACCACTTTAATGTAGCCCACTTCAGTAAATTGCCAAGAAATTGATTTCTCTCCAGCCATTTTGCCACCGTTCTTATTTACGACTGTCTTAATATCTGTGATTGTTCTATTTGGATTATCGCTTTCTGTATCTATTAGGATTCCAAATCCACCTGGTCCGTAAGCTTCATAAGTATTTTCATAAGTTACTTCCTCAGATGAAGAACCTCCTAAGCCTTTCTTT
>JBLGEO010000055.1:0-16661 GCA_047445235.1 Candidatus Dojkabacteria bacterium
GCATATGGCGAATACTTTTACGAATGCGTTGAGGAATGGAATAGAGACCTTGAGTGGGCACTTATAAGATATGGTGTTCAACCAAAAACTTTTAGAATGAAAGAGCTTTCCTTAATATATAACCATCCTGAGATCTTAGGTTCTAGAGAACTTTATGGTGAAAATATTGAAAAATTCTAAGTTTGCACTCTACCCGTATCTCTGAGAGAATGCAGAGTTATTTATTAAATTATTCATATGGCATTAGATCCAAAATTAATGGAACTAGCAGACAAAGTAAGATCAGCTTTAGCAGGCAGATCAGGTTTAGAGGAAAAGACTCTATTCGGAGGTCTAAACTTTAGTTTAAATGGAAACATGGTTGCATCTGTAAACAGCCAAGGATTCTCTTTGAGAGTTGGAACAGATCATCAAGAAGAAGCTTTAAAGATGTCTGGTGTTAAGCAAAAAATGCTTGGTGTAAAACCAATGAATGGAATGATTATGGCTGATGAAAGCAGATATACAGATGAAGGGGTGAAGGAGATTGTAAATTTTGCTGCTGATATTGTTGCTGCAATGCCTGCAAAAGAAAAGAAAGCATAAGTTGAATAAGATAAAAGAAATCCACCGTAAGGTGGATTTCTTTATTTATGAATGATTTTACTCGTACCTTAAAGCATCAATTGGATTTAATCTTGCTGCCTTAGCTGCAGGATATATTCCAAAAACAATTCCAATTATGCTAGAAACGCCTACTGCTAAGATTATTGAATCTGTAGTAATAATTCCAGAGAATCCGAGAAGCTTTCCGGCTAATTGACTTAAACCATACCCAGAAAGTAATCCTAAAATTCCTCCAATTAGTGTTACTAATACAGCTTCTATTAAGAATTGTAATAATATATCTCCAGTGTTTGCACCAACTGCTTTTCTAAGTCCAATTTCTCTTGTTCTCTCAGTAACAGAAACTAACATAATATTCATAATTCCAATTCCTCCAACCAATAGAGAAATTGCAGCGATTCCTGCTAGAAGTGATGTTAATAATGTTGTAATAGTATTTACTGTAGAAAGTAAATCTTCTGAAGTTATTACAGAGAAGTCTTTTAATTTAACATCTGTAATACCGTGGCTTGCTAATATTAAATCTTGAATTTTATTTTTTGCATTGTCAATTTGATCGTCTGCACTTGCTGTTACTGTAAAGCTAGTAAAGAAGTTTGTTTTAAAAACTTCCAAAGCTGTATAGTCTGGAACAAATATTGAAGTATTAGAATTATTTGAACTGATATTACTTTCTTTCTGTTCTAGTAAAACTCCAATTACTGTAAAGTCAGTAGCACCAATTTTAATAATTTTACTTACTGGATCTGTATCCGGAAATAAATCCCCTGCTACTTTACTTCCTAAAACAATAACTTTCTCAGATCTATTATCCTCAGTAAATAAAACACCAGAAGATGCCTCAACACTTTTCTGTGCGAAATGAACTGGAGAGACTCCGGAAACAGCATGTCTTGTTTGTACATTATCAATATCTATAATCACAACTGTACTAACTGTACCACTCACATCTTTTATAGATGAGTCATTTGCAGTTTCTATGCTTGTAAGATCTGCTTTAGTAAGAGTTTGTGTTGTTGAACCAAAAGATTGTCCTGAAGATCCTGCTGATCCAAATCCTCCTCCGCTAGAAGTTTTTTGTTCTGCACTTTGCAAAGTAGCAGTTGGGCTTTCTCCAGCAATTACAGTTAACGTTGTACTTCCTAAAGAAGATACTTGAGCACTAATGGATTCCTTCACTCCGGCTCCTAATGCAGTTAAAGCAATTACTGAACCAATTCCAATAATTACTCCAATTACAGTTAGAAAACTTCTAACCTTATTGCTCATCAAAGCCACGAAGGATTGTTTTAATAGTATAAAGAATTTCATATTTTCAATTTAAAAATTAATAGTTAATAGCTAGTTTTGACTGTCACTTAAAATCTCGCCATCTTTTATATGAATAACTCTTTTTGCATACTTTGCGATATCCTCTTCGTGAGTAATAAGAACAATTGTAGCTCCTTCTTTATTAATGTCTTGGAAAAGTTCCATTACTTCTTTAGATGTTTTCGAATCTAGGTTTCCAGTTGGTTCGTCTGCCATAATAATGCTTGGTTCCATCATTAAAGCTCTTGCAATTGCAACTCTCTGAACTTGCCCACCTGATAATTGATTACTCTTATTTTTAATTCTATCTTTTAAACCAACCTTGCCAATTATCGATATAGCCTTCTTCTTTGCTTCCGCTAGTTTTCCGTAAACTGTTGGCAGTAGAACGTTGTCCAGCACAGATGTTCTTGGTAAAAGATTAAACTGTTGGAAAACAAATCCAATTTCCTGGTTTCTGATTTTTGCCAATGCATTACCTTTTAACTCACTAACGTCTTCGTAGTTTAGAATATATCTTCCAGATGTAGGAACATCTAGCAGTCCTAGTATATGCATTAAGCTAGATTTACCAGAACCAGATGGTCCCATAATTGCAACAAACTCACCTTTTTGAATTTCTAGGTTAATACCTTTTAAAGCATGTGTTTCTGTTCCACCTATTTTGTAGACTTTATTTATATCTGTTAACTTTATTAATGTATCTGACATAATTTTTCAGTAAAAAGTATTGACCTTAACTATTCTGCAAATTGACTATTATATAAGTTTTCATAAAAGCCTTTCTTTGCAATTAACTCATCGTGAGTTCCTTGCTCAACAATATTCCCTTGGTTCATTACCAATATTAAATCTGCATTTTTAATTGTAGAAAGTCTATGTGCAATAACAAAACTTGTTCTATCTTTCATTAGGTTTTCCATAGCTTGCTGTATTAATACTTCTGTTCTAGTATCTACAGAACTTGTTGCTTCGTCTAAAATTAACATTGGTGGGTTAACAAGCATTGCTCTAGCAATTGTTAATAACTGCTTTTCTCCCTGTGAAATATTGTCTACAGCTTCGTTTAAAACCATATCGTATCCATTTGGTAGTGAATGTACAAAGTGATCTACGTGAGCAGCTTTTGTAGCTTTATTTAGCTCTGCTTCTGTTGCATCTGGTTTCCCGTATAGAATATTATCTCTAATAGTTCCATTAAATAACCAAGTATCTTGTAAAACCATTCCGAATAGCTTTCTTACATCAGATCTTTTCATGTCTTTAATATCTACTCCATCAACTTTAATTGAGCCAGAGTTTACATCGTAGAATCTCATTAAAAGGTTTACCATTGTAGTTTTACCTGCTCCAGTTGGTCCAACAATTGCAATTCGTTGTCCTGCGGCCGCATTTGCGGTAAATCCCTTAATAATTGTTTTGTCTGGATTGTATCCGAAAATTACATTATCAAATTCAACATCTCCCTTTACTTTACTTAAGTTTACAGCTTCTTTAGAATCTAAAGTCTCATCTTTTTCCTCCAAGAACTCAAATACTCTTTCTGCAGAGGCAGCTGTTGATTGCAATACTGTTACAATATTTGCTGCTTGTATAATTGGTTGGTTAAATTGTTGTAAATATTGAATAAATGCTTGAATATCTCCAATTTGTAATCTTCCATTTATTGCTAAATATCCTCCTAATACTGCTACTGCAACATATCCTAAGTTTCCAACAAAGTTAATTATAGGGAATAGTAATCCAGAAAAGAATTGAGATTTCCATCCGCTATCGTATAGGTCATTATTTATTCTTGAGAATTTCTTTAATGATTCTTTTTCTCCGTTATAAGCTTTTACAATACTATGTCCCGCATACATTTCTTCAATATGCCCGTTAATTTGACCTAGTGAAACTTGTTGTTGGCTAAATAGTTTTTGAGATCTTTTTACAATAAATGCTATAAATCCAAAACTAACTGGAATAACTAAGATTGCAACTATTGTTAATTCCCAACTTATAGAAATCATAAATAACGCAATTCCTATAATAGTTGTAATCGAAGTGACTATAGAAGTTAAACTTTGGTTTAAAGATTGCCCTATTGTATCTACATCGTTTGTAATTCTACTTAAAATATCTCCATTAGTATTTGTATCGAAGTATTTTAAAGGTAAAGTATTAATTTTTTCAGAAATATTTGCTCTCAATTTGAATGTTATCTTTTGAGAAACTCCAGACATAATATATCCTTGAGCATAGTTAAATAATGCACTCAATATATATAGTCCAATTAGTAATAGAACTATCTTTTCTATATCATCGAAATGAAATGTTGGTCTACTAGATAAATCTAATGCTTTAATCTTATCTAATTGATCGCTAGGAATTTGAGCTACTTGCTCTGGTGGTAATCTCTTTAAGATGTCTGCTCCAGTTGTTCCTTGAGGGATTGTAACTCCAGCTGGCAGTTTTGCTACTACTTGGTCGTAAACAGATTGATCAATATAATCTGTAACGATTTGATTAGTAATATTTCCTAAAATCTTGGGACTAACGATTGTAAAGATTGTACTTCCAATAGCGAAAATAAATACTACTATTATTGAGCCTACGAATGGCTTCATGTAGCTTGCTAATTTGCCAATAGATCCAGTGAAGTTTTTTGCCTTAGCTCCTCCAGTCATCATTGCGCCTCCGCCTCCTGGTCCGCCTGGTCTTCCACCGAATCCTGGTTGTATTGGTTTGCTTTGTGGTTTGTCTGAGTTATTCATATTAATTTTCTTTTAATTCTTCATCAGATAATTGAGAATGTGCAATCTCGCTATAAACTTTTGAGCTTTTCATAAGTTCATCGTGAGTTCCCATTCCTACAATTTTTCCTTCATCTAAAACTATTATTTTATCTGCATGCATTATTGTATTAATTCTTTGAGCTACTATTAAAACTGTTTTTCCTTTTGTTCGCTCGAATAAAGCTTCTCTAAGTTTTGCATCGGTTTTAAAGTCTAATGCAGAGAAACTATCGTCAAAAATAAATATCTCTGGATTCTTTAGAACAGCTCTTGCAATAGAAACTCTTTGTTTTTGTCCTCCAGATAAGTTTGTACCGTCTTGAGAAACTGGTGTTTTAAATTTATCTGAAAGTTGATTAACAAAGTCTGCTGCTTGTGCAATTTCTGCTGCGTCTTCCATTTCTTTATCTGTTGCATCTGTTTTTCCATATTTAATATTGCTTTCTATTGTTCCAGAGAATAAGACAGCCTTTTGAGAAACATATCCAATCTTTGCATGTATTTCTTCTTGCTTTATGTCTTTAATATCAACACCATCGATTAATATGTTACCGAATGTTGGATCGTAGAATCTTGGTATTAAGTTTATTAATGTAGATTTTCCGCTACCTGTACTTCCTATAAATGCTGTAGTCTTTCCTGGTTCTGCTGTAAATGTAATGTTATTTATAACTGCTGCGTCTGCATTGTTGTAAGAGAATGCAACATCTTTAAATTCAACTAATCCGTTTTTCTTTTTAGGTTTCTCTTCCTCATCTGGGTCTACTATGTTTAAATCTGTGTCTAAAACTTCTTCTATTCTTCTTGCAGAAACTAATGCTCTTGGTACTAATATAAATACTATTGAAATTAATAAGAATGAAACTATAACTTGCACTGCATATTGCATAAAGGCAAGCATGTTTCCAATTTGTAAATCGTTAGTTGCTATTAAATGAGAACCGACCCAAATTATTCCAACCGTTGCTAAGTTTAAAATTAGAAACATTGCTGGTTGTAGTAAAGAGGTAGCTCTTGTTACAAATAAGTTTGTGCTTGTAAGATCTGCATTTACATCTTTAAATTTCTTCTCTTCAGTTTTTTCTGTATTAAATGCTCTAATAACTCTAATTCCAGTTAGGTTTTCTCTAGAAACTAAGTTTAGTTTGTCTGTAAGTTTTTGTAGAATTTGAAACTTTGGAATTGCAACAACAAATAGTAGTGTAATGACAGTGACCAATGCAATAACTGCGACAGCCATAATCCAACTCATTGATGGTGCGATGTTGTTGGCTTTAATGATTGCTCCAATAGCTGTAATAGGTGCGGATAAAATCATTCTAAATACAAGGATAAGAACAAGTTGAACTTGTTGAACATCGTTTGTTGACCTTGTAATTAATGATGAAGTTGAGAATTTATTAAATTCTGCTAAAGAGAAACTTTGAATTTTAGAAAATAGTTCTTTTCTTGCATCTCTAGAGAATCCTGTTCCTATTTTAGAAGCTAGAAATCCAACTCCTATCGTGCTTATTCCTCCAATTAAAGCGACTACTAACATTTGTAATCCTATTGAGATTATTAATGCTTGGTCTTCTTTTACTATTCCTTCAGAAACTATTCTAGATAAATAGTCTGGTAGTTGTAAGTTTGCTGTAACCTGAATTGTTGTAAGGATTACTAATAGAACTATTAGCTTCCAATATGGTTTTAAAAACCTAAGTGTCTTAATCATTATTCTGCTTTAATATTATCTGGGAGTGCTAATTTATTTAGTAAGCCAGTAAGTTGAATTAATTCTTCATCTGATAGTTTATCAAAAAAAGGTGTTATAGAAGTAACATATCCTTTTCTAAATTCGTTGAACTTTGATTTTGCATAATCTGTTAATGTAATTTTGATAGATCTTCTGTCTGCTGGATCTTCTTCTCTTTTTACTAAGTTCATCTCTATTAATCTATCTATAAATTGAGTAACAGCTCCTGGGCTTATAAATAAGAATATAGATAAGTCTTTAGAAGTTACTCCATCTTTAGATTTTGCTATTAAGAATAGAAAGATTATTTGCTTTCTACTTAAATTCAATTCTGCAAAAGGTCTTTTTCTTCCTTCTTCACGAAGGCTTCTTCTCATATTTCTATGAGCTTCCATTCCCTCGTGCATACCTAAGTGTCTTCCACCGTGCATGGATTTGAAAATACTTTCGATCCTTTCAAAAATTGTTTGTACTTGTTCTTGTCTGTCCATATTTGATATTAGTTCATTTACTTAATAGTTTAGTTACTAAAGTAATTATAAATCCAAAATTTAAAACTGTCAAACAGAAAATTTCGAAAGAATCAGGAATACGCTATAATCCTTGCTAAATTACAAAATAAGATGGATAAATTCATACTAAATAACGAAATATTTAAGAAAAAACTAAAACTTAAAGCAGCAATTTTATTTTCAATTGTTGCATTTTCTTTAACTGGAATTACAACAGGAGCTTTCAATGCTCTCTTTACAGAGCCATCAAACTTTTCTTATAAAGTTACTAGTCTATTAAATGGGGATATTGATTTTAAAGATTTTCTAAAATTTATAATAGAAAATAGTGGAAGGACAGATGTTTGCAAACAAGCTGGAAGGCAAGGTGGAGATGCTATTATGGGCAATTCAGAAGTCTACGATAGCTCTAGCTCTTTAATTGGCTATGCAGTTAATAATACTTACCTTTGCGTTGAAGGTTTAACAGGAATCAAAAAAGATTTTTGGGAAAGCAATTTAACTAATCTGGAAGTAATTGAAAACTTTCCAGTTTTAATGGGATTCGAGTTGAAAGTATCGACTCTTGAGAATGACCAAAAAATAGGAAAGTACTATTACAATAATATGATAATTGGAATTGCATACAACTTTCAAAGTAGTTCAAATCCGAAACTTGTTTCAGGTGCTGATTATTACGACGAAATAAGTAAAGTTAATCCGGATATAGTGCTAGGATTTCAACCAATGCCTACAACACACAATGTTGGTAATATGATTCCTTATCCTAATTATTACTCTTCTGAAATTGCTGACAATGAATATGACTGGAAAGTATCTTGGGAAGAAATTCTTGATAATCCTGCATATGTTGTAACTAGTTACGATAATTCAAGTAAGAATCTAGAACTTGGAACGCTAACTTCTGAGCAATATGAATCAATACTGGCAAATGGAGGTTTTATGTATGTAAACGCCTTCCCTGTGGAATTGAAAGAAGATAGAGCTGGAGCCTTTTCGGTTTATAAAACTGCAAGTATGGTTGTTATGTGTAGTGCAGGTGGAGAAGTAAGCTTCTTAAACATTACTGGAAATACTTATGCAGGTCCAGATTTAAACTTTGGAGAAAAGGAAAGTCATATCCCGTTAGAAGTGAGATCTGCTTTTTATGCGCAATGGGTTTTATATCAAATGGAAAATGGTGTTTGTGTTTTAGGTGACGATGCGCAAATGGATTACAGTGTTGTTAATAATGGTGATACAATTTCTCCTTTATGGCAACTAACTGAATCTAATAGACAACCTTTAGTGACTCCTTTAAATAATTATGGTTCTGATGCAGAAAATAGATTTAATAAGCAAAACCCAGGATTGATAATTCAAGCGGAACCTTAGTTCTTAATCGGATTCTTCACAACTACAGATGAAAAGAATAATTTATTTAAATACTTTGATATAATTCCCCATATTTTTTAAAATACTTCGATGGATCTTCCTTCTCCTAGACAAACAATCGAACAAATGAGAGCGAATGTTAAAAGAGTGTTTGATGTTATAGTTGCAGCTGACAATAAGTACCCAGGTGTAATCGAGTTAGTTAAAGCATTAGGTAGAAAGATAGAAGGTGTAGATTTTACTTTGGACTATAGAGAAATAATTGAAGAATTAAAGACTAAGTTTGGAATTGATTTTGAACATGAAGCTCTTATTATAGTTACTTCTAGGAATGGCTATCTTGATATTTTTGAGCTTTTAGCCGAGAACGAGGTTAAAGAGAAAGACTACTCAGAGGTTCAGCAAGAAATTCTAGTAGGCGATTCTTCAGATTTTTTTGTTCTAAACTGGGAAGAATGGAGTGAGTTAAATGAACAGCTTATTTGGAGTGACTATATAAATAAAACTCCAGTTGAGGTTAGAATTAGAAAGTTTGCATTAATTAATCCAGAATACAACTATACAACTAGAGTTGAGACAGAGTTTATAGAAAGGCATACAAGGCCAGCACGTCTTAAAATGGATAAGAAAGACTACTTGGATGGCATGATGGCGGTTCTAGAAGAGATGGTAAGAGAAGGACAATATGTAAACTATAAGTATTTAGTGAATGGAATTCTAGCTTTTGCAGAAAAAATGGGAGTTGAGGGATAGACTAACTCTTAATTGGATTTTTACTAATAATTGACAGTTGCGTAGTGCTTTGCCAACGCATTGCAATTGGTTCTAATCATAGGGGATATAGCACTGGAGAAACTTAAAGTACAATACCTATGATTTTGTAGTACGATACATAGTATTCCTATATAAAAAGACTTACAATTTGCATATGAATTTAAGAAAGACTTTAGTTAAACATCGCAAATTAGTTTTACTAATATTAATAATTATCGTTGTTCTAATAATATTTATTTACTTTACTGTTACTAATAAAGTCAGTAATTCTCCTGTACAAGATCAGACTTCAAATGTATCTTATCCAGTATTATCTCAACCAAATACGGTAGTGATGAGTGACGGATATAATTTTAAAAACTTAGGAGAATTTGAGTTTAATAAACTTACAAATTTAGCACAAAACTTCTGTGATCCAGATAGCTTTCCTAACCTTCCACCAATTAATATTGATATAGACGAATATACTTTTAGAGCAAATAATGACGTGATCTTTTCTAAAGTCATTAATCATATGGACAAGTATTTGGGTAATTCACAAGATATTAGAGATGCTTATGATTTATATAACAAGTTACTTAACAACGAATTAACTCTTGAGAATGCTCCAAACTCATTGATTTTTGCTGAAACTCTACCTAGACCTTGCGATACTAGCGTTTCTAATCCAATATACATTAATAAGATATCTTATACTGGAACAGACAACGCATATTTACTATTATTTGCTGGTAGTACACAATCAGTTGTAAACCATAACTACTTTCCAATAAGAGCTATGGTAATTTCTAAAATTGACAACTCTTATGCAATAATAAATAATGTTAATCTAGAATATAACGACTTAACCAAAGAGAATAATTTAACCAATTGTGAGGTTCAAATTAATGGATTTCCATCTGTAAATGTTTTTACTTTTGAAGATAGAAAGTGTGTAATCGATCAATTTAATAAAGATATTGACGAAACAAAACTAGATACAAAAATCAGTGAGATGTTGGAAATATTCCAAATAAAATAACTACTTAATCTTTAATCGGATTCTTCACAACTCTCTTAACAACACCATTTATAACGTATTCATCTATATCGTCAATTGAGATGTGGATAGGGTTATAATTTTGATCACTTTCGGATACCAAAACTATTTGTCTATTTGGTGTATCTAAATAGAACTTCTTGATGTTAGCCGCTCCGTTTATAATGCTTACTACGTAATCCACTCCACTCTTTGGTTCTTTATTACTTGGGTCTACTATTACATAATCACCGCTGTCAATACCTAATCCGTTAATGTTTGCCTTGTTCATAGAATTACCTTTTGCAACTAGTGCGAAAAGATCAGTTTTATTATTTATTATAGAGCTGGAGACTGTCAACACTCCGAGATCTTGTTCTGTAGCAAATTGAGTTGCAACACCGCAACTAGCCATTCCTAAAATTGGAATTTCTACTAAGTTTGTTGATGCATGGGTTTGCTTTGCAACTTCTAAAATTTTACTGACAGTTCCTATCTTATTTAAAGATATTTCTCCAGACTTTTCTAGAGCATTTAGATGGTACTTTACAACCTGTGGATGCTCTTCTCCTATTAGTTTTCCTAAGGTTCTTAACGACAGCTTTGAAATGTCTTGAGTTTTAGATATTTGTAGAATTTTTCTCTGGGTCTTATGCATAAAATTGTTATTAATGGTTATAGATATATTATCACTTTTAAAAACAGTTGCAAGACTTTTTGTAAGTTTATTGACGGAAGAGTTGTTGACAAGAATTCTAAAATTGTTTACACTAATTCTAAGTGGAAAGTCTGCACGATCCACTTAAAATATTTTTTACCGTACTGCACTATGGAAACAACAGTAACAAACAATAAGTTAAGACTAACAGGAATCGATCAGATAAAAAGATACACAGAAACAAATGACTATAGTACAAGAAGACCTGTAGCAAGACTACACGTACAAACTCTATTGACTGACGATTTTATGAGAGCCAACACTCGATTTTGGAGCGTGGAAGAGATGGAAGATGAATTTAAACAGCAGTTTGGAGTTGATTTAACGAATAGTATTTTAAGTACAGAGATTTTTAATAAGTTTATTAAAGATAATTCTAGATTTAGAATGTGGAGAGAGCTTTTGAGTAAGGCAGGGGAGATAAATATGTCTAGAGTGGTAAGAAGGGCTGTATCTTTCTAAGCGTTTAAAGTGTAAAAGTGCTAATCCACCGAGAGGTGGATTTTTATTTTTCATACCACAACACAAAATTCCCATTCCCAAACTTCCTAGTCTCTTTTAACTTCAACCTCTGCATATCCACACCTTCAAACATACTTTTACCTTTACCTAAAATTGTTGGAGAAACTATAATAATATATTCGTCTATTAAACCTTCATCTTGTAACATTTTTACAATACTACCAGATCCATATACTACAATATCCTTCCCTTCTTCTTCTTTTAATTTTTTAATCTCCTCTACTACGTTATCTTTAATCAAAACAGAATTATTCCATGTTACCTTATCTAAACTTTTAGAGATTACTACTTTTTTAGCATCCACTATAAATTGTGCGATGTCTTGGTCGTCGGCTATTTTTTCTGGTTCGTTTAAAGCTACTGGCCAGTAAGACTCGAACATTTGGTATGTTTTTCTTCCAAAAAGAATTGTATCTACAGTTTTTTCAAATTCACTAGCAAAAGCATTAAAGTCTTCATCTACAATATGCCATTCGATTTTATCTTCCGCATCTTTATAGTAACCATCAATTGAGATCATTTCACTTACAATTATTTTTCTCATAAAAATTTAAGTAAAAAGTAATTCTACGTCATCCTGAACTTGCGTGCACGCCTTGGGAGGGTTTCAGGATCTAGAAAAGAGATGCTGAAATGAATTCAGCATGACGTCACATTTTTTGACGAATCTATTTCTTCTTCTTCACTTCCTTATCGTATTTAAAATTCTTAATCTTTTCTACCTTTCCATCTCTTGCATATCTAGTCCAAGTTCCTTCTCTACTACCATTTATAAAATGACCTTCTTGCCAAAACTCCCCAGATTCTCTCCACCATTTCCATTCTCCATCCATCTTCCCATGCACCATTTTTCCAATTGCCTTCATCTGGCCATTCTTCAAAAAGACTTTTGAAGTACCATGAGCTTCACCTTTCTCATCAATTTCTGTTTCTGTAGCTAAAGTTCCATTTCTATAAAAAGTTTTTGTAATTCCATTTTCTGTTACTGCATTTCCTCCATTCATATTACTGTTGAACAATAGATAAAATATTTCCAGCTGGATCTTTAAACCATGCTATTTTTCCTTCTCCCATTGCATGTCCAATACCTTTTGCATCTTGATCCATTCCTTCATAAATCTCCATTTTAATTCCTTTAGAAACTAACTCATCGACAGATTTATTAATATCATCTGTTTCGAAGTTAAAGACTGTAAATGTTGCTGGCAGATGATTATCTTTTGGATAAATCATTAATCTACAATCATCTGAAGATAATGACATCATTCCACCTTCCTCAAAGTTTACTTTTAAACCAAGCATATCCACATAAAATTTCTTTGCTGCTGCTGAATCGTTTACGCTAAAGCTAGCGAAGGTTTTTCCATTTCCTATCATGTTTGAAATCTAATAACTAAATTGAGATTCAACTTGCGCACTTGTGAACCTGTTCACCTGTAACTGATTGACTGCCATAAGAAAGAGTAATGTAACCCATCGGCTGGCTGACTGCCAGAAACACAACCGACGGTGGTAAAGTTATAAATTACATTTTCCAAGGTGTATTTATTTGAATATAGTTTCCATCTGGATCTGCTAAAGTGCTCATAGAGCCATCCATTCCTTCCATTGTATATGGTTCTTTTATAACTTTTGCACCAGCTGCCTTAGCTTTCTCGAAATCACCTTTTACATCTTCACTTTCGAAGTTAATAATTACTCTTGCTGGTTCTTTAGATTCACCTTTAACTTCTGAGTGATTCATAATTGTGAACCATGTTCCATTAAAATTCCAACCGTGTGCATTACCTTCCTCTTTCATTGCAGGTTCTCCAAGAATCTTAGTATAAAAATCTATCATTGCTTGTATGTTGCCTGTACCTATCATTATGCTACTGAACTTCATATGAATAAATTAAAAAATATTTTTCACTTCTCCAACTAACAATCATTATTATACTATTAGTTCCTTCTTACCTCAAAGTGATCGTTGGAATAGCCATTAATCTTATCTGTTTACTTCCATTTGTCTAGCTGATAAAATCGAACAATTTTAAAAAACTACTATGGATGTTCAATCAGAGCTTAAGTTTTACAAAAGACACGATATTCCTTTAGCTCATCAATTTGTAGAGGAAGATATTGATAGTTTCTTGCCTCAAATTATAGAATTGATTAGAAGACTTAATCCAAATTTAAGAGAGGAGGATTTGGAGGCAACGGCTCGTACATTTGCATACGACGAACTGTTTATTGTTTTCTATTACTATCTTAGACTTGAACAGCCTGCACTAGCACTACACTACTTTTACCACTTTATAAAAATAGACAGGGGAATAGATAAATATATAAGACTTCTTGTTCCAGCAGGATCGCTAGAGTTAAAGAAACCAACCGTAAATGTAAACCAAGATCAATATGAGAGATTGTTTTTTGCGGCATGGGAAAGTATCGTCAATGCGATCAGACCAGAACTAGATACTAATATAATCTTAAGACAGGCACAAATTGTAGATATTTACCAAGGCATCAGATCCAACCTTAGAGGAAGTGCGGATTACTTGGAACAAGAACTCCTGGATTTAGATGGAATAATTGTTAACTATATAAATAACGAAATTAATTTAATTCAACTCACACAAGCTATAGAGGGCTTAAGCGTAGTAAAGAATCGATATGTTGCTTACTTTTTAAGATATATTCAAAACCTTGGAGAACTTGTTGATATTCCACCAGAACCAGTTATTGTTTCTGAGATTAAATATCTTAATGATCAAATTGAAGAAGACGAACTCGAAAAGAAGTTCTTTAGGGTCAAAGAGCCTAAAGTGGAAGATGCTTTCGCCTTCTTATCATTCTATACAAAGGGATTCAATGGTGCAGTAAACATAGATAATCTTGCACTTATATATAACAGAATTGAGTATCATTTTAGAGGAAACTCAATTTTAGAAGAAGAGAATTTTGAAGAATTATCTTCTAAGTATATAGTGGCTTTAAAAGAAGCTGCAAAAAGTATTCCAGAACTTTTGGGTTTTGATAAGTTCTTAGATATTCTTGCCACAAGTAAAGAAGTTGGAGGGGACTACGATATAGATAAGATGACTGATCCAGATTTAAATGTAGTCGTAAAAGGCGCCTGTGTATACCTACTTATTGAAAGAGCTAGAGTAAAGACTTTAATACTAAAGGATGTTGAAAGTTACAAACCTTTCATACAAGAAATGGGTAACAGTATTTCTAACATTCTAGAAATCTTAAGAGGTATTAATAATGGTCAGATTAGATTTAGAGCAGCAGTGAAAATTGCAAATCTTTTAGCTGGGAATTTGATCTACGGAGATATTCTCCAGAAATTCTTAAATAATGACTTAAAGAAGCTTATTCATAATCAAATTTCTAATTTTCAAAAGTCACTATCTTATATTAGCTTACAAGACAGTGTTATTAAGAAATGGTTAAACCAGAATCTACAAGAAAATTAATATTATTTTACAAGCTAGAAATGACTACACAACTTAGACTGCCTTAAGAACTGTGTTTATCTAAAATCATTTGGTTTAGTTTGCCTAGCCTTGCTATTCTAGTTTCTTCTTTCTTTGCATCCACAATCCATTTTACATATTCTTTTTTGTGTGTGAATGCCAAGTCCTGAAATACACTATTTGCCTTTGGATTTTTATCTAATTCCTTTTGCATAATTTCTGGAACTTCGACTGTTCTAGGTTTGTCGTCATAACTAATGTCAATTTCTAATTTATCACCAATCTTTACTCCTGCTTTTTCTCTATTTTCAATACTTATTCCAACTGCTAATTTTTCATCGTAAGTTGTGACAGTCGATCTATAACTATATCCATTTAAAGTTACTACTACTGGGACTCTCTTTCCTTTTCCAAATTTTTTTATAATTTCTTCGGGAATCCAAAATCCTGCTGTTTGCCCACCGCCCGTAAAAATTTCTGCAGTAAATTTCATTTATTAAAATTAATAGCCTCTTTTACTAAATTGACTAACGCTTTTTCGTTTATTTTATCTCCTTCGAAAATATCGATTGCTCTTGTTTTCTTAGCCTCAAGTCCTGCATTAAATAACTTATCCAAGTCTGATAAAGAAGCACCTTTAAAGAAGTTAATCTTTATACCTTTATTAAATGCACCGATCGCACAAACTAATCCTTTTTTATCCCATACTGCAGTTCCCCATTTCCACATTAATTCTAGTTCTGGGTCTGCAGATTCAATAATTATTTTTAACTTTGCAAAAACTGGACCTCTCCAATCTGTTAATTCTGCAACTCTATTTTTAAATTCTTCTTCTGGTGTCATATTCTTAATTTAAATATTAGATTAATTTGCTGTCTTTTCTTTATCTAGCTCAAACATCCATCTAAAGCCGTATTTATCTACGCAATCTCCAAACCATCCAAAGAACTCTTTCTTTAAAGGGTGTTCTGATGTTCCACCAACCATTAACTTATCGTAAAGACTTTGAATTTCTTCATCGCTGCTACAGACTAAACAAAGACTAACTGTATTTCCTTGAACCATTGTTTTTGGATCATTTTGATCTGATGCATACAAAACAAGATCTCCACTTGTTAAATCTGAATGTAGAATGCTATCGTGAGTTTCTGGAGGCATTCCTTGTGCTGCTGGAGTATCTCCAACTCTTGTTAGGACCAATTCTCCACCAAAGACTGATTTATAGAACTCCATTCCTTCTTTTGTATTCCCAGGAAAGAATAAATATGCTCGTAATTTTGCCATAATAATATCTTAAAAAATATATAGTATTTTAAATCTATCCGCTGGCTAAAGCAACCCAGTCTTTTACCAATGAGGTACTAAATGAAAGATCTTTTTGTCAGCTTCTATTGCTTTAATGACTTCATTCTCAGCTGATGAATAATAAATTACATCTCCAACATCAACCTCTTCTGTACCATCCTCCTTTCTATAAATAAAATATCTCTCGCCATGGTCTTTTAGTTTTAGCCCTGACTTTAAATAGAAACCTCGTTTATCTTTTGAACAGAAACCAACAATTGTCTTATTGTAATCTTTCGAATAACTTACCATTGCTTGCATTAATATTTTTCCAAACCCTTTTCTTTCTTCAATTGATGCGATACCAGATATACCTAGAACTACATAGGGTCTGTTATCTATCAATAGGGTTATCTCTCTTAAAGTTCCATAAGCTTTCAATAAGTTATCTACTTTTACTAAGAAAAAAATTCTATCGTGGAAATGATTATTAAATTTGTGGTCCCAGTCATCTCCAGGATTAAATTTAATACGACTATATTTATTTATAAGGGTTAGGTCCTCAT
>JBLGEO010000056.1:0-8995 GCA_047445235.1 Candidatus Dojkabacteria bacterium
GACGAAAAGATTAATGAATTTTTAAACTTATCAGGTGATAAAATTTTTCTTAATTCTAGTTCTTTTGACCTTGAGGCTGACCATTCCATTTTAATAAATAATTTGGAAAAGTTAATTACTGATCTGAAGGAAACATATAATAGAGAAATAAGAATTGTAGTGAATGATGGAAAAGCAAAAATGAAAAATGTTGTTATTCCAGAACATTTGAAAGAAAATATTTATATTTCTTCAAATCCAGATTATCTAACAATATTATTTCATGATCCAAGAATAGAGACAATTATAAGTACCTTTGGTCAAGGAACAGCAGATTTATTAAGTGCATTCGCTCCAGGTAAAAGAATAATTGGTTTGAATCTTGTAACAGATCAAAAAGCAAATATAAGACATTTAAACTCAGAGAGAGAGTTTACTGGAGAACCTATGATTCCTTCAATCTCTTGGAAACAACTAACTAGTGATTTATTAGAAAGTGAAATTAAGAATAAACATGTGCTTGGCTTTATAACTAATATTGAAGAAATTCGTAAGCGCTTTAACCTAAGAGTTAATCAAGGTGCAGTTTTCTATCTTATACGTATGCTTAAATCTTTAAACTTATCAGATGAGCTAAGGGAAGTAATCATTCAAGCTATTTCAGATATTGGAGAGCAGTAATTTATAGTAATTATTGTAAGAATTCTAATGATATGTTGTCAAAACCAGTGATTTACGATTTATCCATCAGCTCACTAATTTCTTTACATACCTTCTAGCTTTAATCTCAAAACCATATTTCTCATAAAACTTGTGTGCTCTAAGGAGCCCATTTTCAGATTCAAGATTAATCTTTTGAACATTATTTTTTTTACACCATTCAAAGAAGACGTTCATTAGTAATTTCGCATTACCATTACTTCTTGCTTCTTTTTTAACAAAAAACTCTTCTACTTCTGCTCTTACTTGACCATTTCTTAACATTGGGCATAGATATCCAGTAATTATTCCAACAATGCTAAGATCTTGATTAATTAGTAATAAAATACAATAATCTTTTCTATTCAACAGCGATTTGTAAATTAAACTACCTCCAGTTTTAGCTGTATTAGATTTGACAATTTTGCCAGTTATTTGTTCCATACAATCTGTACGAAATTCATCTAGCAGAATTAATATAGCATTTTCATCTGATCTTGTTGCAGGTCTAACAGTCATATTAGAATTGTATGAATTTTGGCGGAGGAGACAGGATTTGAACCTGCGAGCCGGTTGCCCGACTACAGTCTTTCCAGGACTGCGCACTAGACCACTATGCGACTCCTCCATTTAAATGAGGTCCTTCGTAGAGTACTCAGGACAACAACAATTTAAAGTTCGCCATGCTCACTAAAATTGTTAGTTGATTATATCAAATCTGAATTTATTTGTTGTAAAATGAATTCTAGTAATTATTAAATAAAAATCATGCCAGAAAATGTAGAGAAAGCACCAGAAGTTGTTAAAGCAGTAAAAGCAACAATTCCTCTTCAAGAGGACATGTCAGAAACATTAAAGAGTATTGATCATAGGTTAAAAAAACTATTATCCTTAAATCTTAGAGTTAGATTTGTGACCGGACTTATCCAAGGATTAGGTTTTGTATTAGGTACTACTGTTCTTTTAGCACTTACTATTCTTATTCTCAGACAGTTCATTACAATACCGCTTATCGGTCAATTTGTTAGCGAAATAATAAACGTAGTCGAAAGAAAATAATTGTTTTTATTACAGAACTTTCTTTAACCACTGTCCTGTATAGCTTTCTTTAGTATTTGCTATTTGCTCTGGTGTTCCTTCCGCAATAATTGTACCGCCTTTTTCTCCACCTTCTGGACCTAAATCAATAATCCAATCAGCGGTTTTAATTACGTCTAAGTTATGCTCAATTACGAGTACAGTATTTCCTTTCTTAACTAATCCATGAAGAACAACCAGTAACTTTCGAACGTCTTCGAAGTGTAATCCTGTTGTAGGTTCGTCTAGAATATAAAATGTTTTCCCAGTTTGTCTTCTAGAAAGTTCAGAAGCTAATTTAACTCTTTGAGATTCTCCTCCAGATAGTGTTGTAGCAGCTTGTCCAAGTCTAATGTAACCTAAACCGACATCCATTAGAGTTTCAAGCTTTACAGCGATTCCAGTTATATTTTTAAAGAATTCTGCACCTTCCTCAATTGTCATATTTAAAACATCTGAAATATTCTTACCTTTGTAATCTATTTGTAAAGTTTCTCTGTTGTATCTATGTCCATCACATACATCGCACTTTACATAAACATCTGGCAAGAATTGCATTGAAATCCTAATTACACCAGCTCCTTCACATTTTTCACATCTTCCGCCTCTTACATTAAAGCTAAATCGTCCAGACTTATAACCTCTTACTTTAGATTCTTTTGTTCCAGCAAAGATATCTCTTATTAGATTAAATATTCCAGTATATGTTGCTGGATTAGATCTAGGAGTTTTTCCTATTGGAGACTGGTCTATATTAATAACTTTATCAATATGCTCTAAACCTCTTAATTCGCTATATTCTCCTGGTTGTTCTTTAGATCCGTAAAAATGTTTAGCAAGTGCGTTGAATAATACATCATTAACTAAAGAAGACTTACCAGAACCAGAAACTCCAGTAATAGTTACAAATTGTCCTAATGGAACTTCTAGATCTACTCCTTTAAGATTATTCTGTTTAACACCGTAAAGTCTTAACTTCTCTGTGCTTTTATTTTCTTTAGGTGCTTTAACTTTTAACTTCTTTAAATCACTTTCAATTTCATCTCTATTAATAACTCTTTCTCCTGTTAAGTATTTAACTGTCATCGAGTCTTTATTTTTTAAAACTTCTTCGTATTTTCCTTGTGATAGTACTTTTCCACCATGTTCACCAGCACCAGGACCAATATCTATTAGATAATCAGCTCTTTTGATGGTATCTTCATCGTGTTCAACAACTATTACAGTGTTACCAATATCTCTAAGTCTTTCTAATGTGTCGATTAATTTTGCATTATCTCTCTGATGTAAACCTATTGATGGTTCATCTAAAACATATAAAACTCCTGTTAAACCTGTTCCTATTTGGGAAGCTAACCTAATTCTTTGTGCCTCCCCACCGGACAATGTTCTGGCTGTTCTGTTTAAAGTTAAATAATCAAGGCCAACGGAAACTAAGAAGTTTAATCTAATATCTATCTCTTTAAAGATTTGTTTACCGATTTCTCTTTCCTGCTCTGAAAGTTCATCATCTTGAGAATCGATAGTATTAAGATTAAAAATTTCTTTCATTATCGAAATAGTCTTGTCGTCGTTTGTTCCAACTTCTTTTAATTTTTCGATCCATTTATGAGCATCCGAGATACTCATGTTACCAATATCCACAATATCTAAACCTCTTATTGTAACTGCCAAAACTTCCTTTTTAAGTCTGTAACCTTTACATTCATTACATTGTTTTTCTGTCATGTATTCCTCAATTTCTGATCTTATATATTCAGAATCAGTTTCAGAATATCTTCTCATCAGGTTAGGAATCACACCTTCAAATGCAATCTGGATTTTTTTTGCCTCGCCATTTGAATCAATATATTCGACTGGATACTTTTTACCTTCAACCCCATTCATTATCTTATTCAAATCTACTTCTGGTAATTGACCGATTGGTTTTCGAAGATCTATCTTTTCAGTCTTAGCCATAGATTCTAACAACTTGAAAGTGAATGAAGATGTATTCTCAATAGTTCTTGCCCATGGGTAAATACCACCTTCCATAATTGTCAATCTTGGATTGTAAACATTGCTTGGATCTACTTCTTTAATTGTTCCTAAACCGTTGCAGATTGGACAAGCTCCAAATGGAGAATTAAAAGAGAATGAGTGTGGTTCTATTTCTGGAAAAGACTCTCCTGAATCTGGATCAACTAACTTTTCAGAATAGAAGATATCACCATTTGGTCTTAAGTTACTAAACTTAACATCTTTTTCGCCAGAGGTGGATCCACCTTGGGCGGATAGTTTTTCTAAATCAACTAAATTTACTAAAACCTCACCTTCCCCAAGGTTTAAAGCAAGTTCAATTGAATCTGTAAGTCTTTTTACAAAGTCTTTGTCTGTTTTAGAATCTGGTTTAACAACAAGTCTATCCACAACAAGCTCAATATTATGTTTTACAAACTTATCTAGCTTAATATCTTCCTCTAGGTTATAAACGTTGCCATCGACTCTTACTCTTACATAACCTTGAGCAAGAAACCTTGTAAATAATTCTTCGTAAGTACCTTTTCTATTTTTAATAAGTGGAGATAAGAGTATTATCTTAGTTTCAACTTTTGTTTTTGTTGGATAATCTATAATGCTATCAACAATCTGTTGTGCACTCTGTTTTTCTAATCTTCTACCAGTAATTGGGCTTCTTGGATGTCCAACTCTTGCAAAAAGAAGTCTTAAGTAATCGTAAATTTCTGTAACAGTACCAACAGTAGATCTTGGATTATGTCCTGATGTCTTCTGATCAATTGAAATTGCTGGACTCAAACCTTCTATTAAATCCACATCTGGCTTATCCATAAGACCTAAAAACTGTCTTGCATAAGCAGATAAGGATTCTACATACCTTCTTTGACCTTCAGCATAAATTGTATCAAAGGCAAGCGAAGATTTTCCAGAACCAGAAAGTCCTGTAATTACAGTCAACTTATCCTTAGGAATGTCGACGTCAATATTTTTTAGATTGTTTGTACGAGCACCACGAACTTTAATAGTGTCCAACATAGTGTTTTGTTAATAGCTCAAATCTCTAATTATAACATAAATAGCTATCACTTTCTGTCTATTATGTAGAGCCTGTAGATTGATTAGAGTAAATTAAAGTGTTAATATAGGCAAATTATTATACACTTTATGGACATAGTTACTGGTGACGTAAGAATGCCAAACGAGTCTAATATTAAGTTTCCAACCTCGAGATTTGATAGATTACTTTACTGGTCAATAAGAGGTCAAGCCGCAACAGATGAGAACGAAAAAACTAGAAATTTATTACTTCTACGTGGATTCAACTTCTCAGAGCTAGAAATATATAGGTTTATAGTTGAGGTTCCATCTTACCCATCTCTGCATGAAATGTATAGTTTCTACTCTAACTTTATGAAATGGATTCTTGAGAATCCTGATTATTATCCAATGCTTGAACAACTGCTAAGGTCTATACTTGGAACAAAATTTACAAATGAGTCAGGAGAAATAAATCTAGAAGATTTAGAACAAGCAATTGTACTAATAGAAGCAGAAAGAATGATGTCAGCTTTTGCTAAGATTTCACACTTCTAATATACGTAGAGAAGTAAACTCTTCAAGTAATCAATCTCAGAGTGAAATGCATTAATAGGATGATCCATCCCAAGTCTATGTCTTTGTAGGATAGTTACATTCTTTCCTGCTTCAACTGCAGCTCTTGCAACAACCTTTTCAAAGTCTTCTTTTGATAAGTGATAAGAACATGAGCAAGTCAGTAAAAATGTACCTTTTTCCATTTGTCTCAATGTTGTTCTATTAATTTCCGCATAACCTTTTTTAGCCCTATCCACATCTTGTTTCTTCTTTGCGAATGCTGGAGGGTCTAAGATAATAAAGTCATATTCACTTAAATCTCTTTCTCTTAAGAATACAAACGCATCTTGATCGTAGAAATTTGATTCCAAATCTTTCTTATCTAAGAACCCATTAATTTCAAAGTTCTTTTTTGCAGTTTCTACAGCTTCTGTAGCAATATCTATGGAGTCAACTCTTTTAGCACCACCTTTTGCAGCGTGTAAAGAAAAACCACCAGTATATGAAAAGCAATTTAATACTTTCTTATCTTTAGCCATAGTACCAACAAGCTTTCTCATTTCTCTCATATCCAAAAACAATCCTGTCTTCTGAGAGTTTTTAAGGTCTATAAAAAACTTAATTCCACTTTCTAGCACCTCTATGTCATTTTTTTCTTCACCCCAAAGGTTTCCTTCAAAAAAATCTAAACCATCTTTAAATCTAGCTGTCATTGTAGATTTTTCGTAAATAGAAACTATCTTTATTTTTTGTTTCTTTGTTGCTTCTAATAAAGCTTCAATAAGAATAGGTTTTAGTGCATCCATTCCTACCGTTGCAATCTGAAGTACTAAGACATCGTTATACCTATCAACTATTAATCCCGGTATATTATCTCCTTCTCCGTTTACAACTCTATAGCAATTTGTATTTTCATCAAATAACTGAGATCTAAGAACAAAGGATCTTTCAATATTATTTTTAATAGATAGAATTGGATCTTCATTGTTATAGTTAAGCATTCTAACTTGGATAATACTTCTGCTATTAAAGTACCCATGCCCTAGTAAGTCTCCATTTGAAGCTAAAACTCTTACAATCTCCCCTTCTTCTGCAAATCCAGACTTAACTGCACCAGAAAATACCCAGTGATGTCTATATCTAATTGGAATATCCTTTCCTGGCTTTAATGTTACTGTTTTCATATTATTATTATAAACTTATTTATTTTTCCTCTTTAATTAAATTTTTACCTAAAATCTCTTCCCTTACGTTATAGAATACCTCATCCAGCATTTTAACCTCATCTACCTTAAAATGTCCAAGAACATAATCAGCCCCACTCATTAAATCTCTTGTAGATACCTCTCGATTATCAACTCCGACTCTTAACCTCCAGAACTTTGCAGTTCCCAATCTGTTTTCGATTGAAAGCAATCCATTATGAATTTTAGGTCCTTTCCCAAACTGCAATTTATAGGATCCTAACCTTAGGTCTAAATCATCATGAATAACTAATACTTCTGAAGGCTCTATTTTATAAAAATTACAAATTAAAGAGACTGCTTCACCAGATAGATTCATTTGTGTTGTTGGTTCAGCAAAGATTCTTTTTGCACCACCAAGCTCAGACATATGAATAAGAGATTTCAACTTTGGTTCTTCTAAAAATCTTCTAAAATCTGCTAACTTTTCTACAAAATCAAATCCAATATTATGCCGAGTATTAACATAAGCCTTTCCTAAGTTTCCTAGGCCAAAAATTACTCTAACATTCTCTAAATTAAATTGTTCTTGAAGAGAATTTTCCATCAATATGTAATAACAAACTGTTTATTTAATTATGTAACCTGGAAACCCATAACTAGCAATAAGTGAGATTAGTGAATCTATATTATTTTGTGTTGGAGAAACAGATATATATTTTTTACCTGAGACTTCTAGTGTCTTCATTGTTTCCAAAGTATTGCCTAATACATTTGTACTTGATTGAATATAGTTTTTAGCATCGAATTGATTTTGATTTAATATTTCTGCTTGTAAGTCTAAAACTGCGTAGTTATTGTTGGGTGTATCTGAAAACTCTCTTTGAGGCCATACGAAGTAATTGTTATTAATCTCAAAGTAAACTTTATTTTTGCTAGTTACTTCCTGAGCTGTAAAAGCAACAACACTCTTTGCCCAATCTACTGGAGCAATATTGGCAGGTAGAATAGAGTATTCGTTACTATAACCATATAACTCTATAATAACTTCGTCTACTGAATTAACAATATCTGCAAGTTTAGTATTCTTATGATATTGGTTTGTAACCTGTAGAAAATTATTATAATCAACTTCATTACCCCACTTTGGATATAAATAAAGACCTAATTTTATACTTTTAGCATTTAAGGTGTTTTTAAGATTTGCTATTAGGATGTTAAAGTCTTTAATATATGTAAACGAAGTATCTAAGTAGATAATCTTATAGTTATTAGATGAAACTTCAGTAGCAATTAAACTACTTAGTGCTGTAATATCTGGATTATTATCTGTTAGAGTATCTAGTTTAAAATAAAATATTGGTGCAAAAGAATCTTTTTTAGCATAACTATCTAAAATTACCTGTTTAGACAACTTCAAATCTTTTGTAATCTCATAAGCCTTAGCTACAACAAAACCATCCTGAGAAGTATCTTGAGATATAGTTACATTAGTATCATGTGTAAGATCCTTAATGTCTTTTGGCGTTTGTAGAACATTTTCTAAATTTCGTCTTTCAGCTTCTGCTTTTGAGATTGTATTATCATTAACTGTGTCTGTTGTAACTACTTTATTAATTGTTCTGTCTCTTCTAATAAAAAAGATATATCCAAACAAAATGCTTGAAAGTACAAACACAACAATAAACATTCCTACAAAAACTTTTAAAATTGTTTTAAGGATATCTTTTCTTTTTGTTTGAACTGGAGTACCAATTTTAGGAGTTTCTTCTGTTTTTACTTTTTTCTTAAATCCGATCATTTGTTTTCTTCTGTATCTAAAATAATATTTACTAATTTATCTGCAAATTTATTCTCTGCTCTTGGTACATGCTTAAATGAAACATTCGAAAAATTTTTCTCTAAATTTTTAACCTCATGGTGTAACTCTCTTATTGTATCTGTTGATACTTTATAGACTCCTATAATTTGTTTTATTGCTAACTCACTGTCCATTCTGACTTCAAGTTCTTTAATACCATTTTTTATGGCTAGTTTTAGTCCATTTATTAGTGCCATGTATTCAGCATTATTATTTGTACCAGTTCCTAAAAAATCTCCTCCAAAATCTGTTAATTGATTATCTTTAAATATAAAGTAAGCACAGGCAGATTTGCCAGGGTTTCCTCTTGAACCGCCATCAGTAAATAATGTATACATTGAAATATTTTAATATCTAAACTTGAGCCATAAAGAACGACACATTTCTAACCCAAAGATCTTTATTGTCTCCAGGACCGCCATACTTTCTAATTATACAATACAAATCAGATTTGCAAGGTGCAATAAATCTTTGAGAAATAACACAAGAAAGCTTGCTAAGTGACTCATTCCAACCAGTGTAAGTAATTCCATCCAAATAACCGTATGGATTGTATTTTTTATATGGAACTTTACCCAGCCCGGATTCATTACCAGCAATACCA
>JBLGEO010000057.1:0-3751 GCA_047445235.1 Candidatus Dojkabacteria bacterium
CCATCTCTTCCAATTGCTAAAGATAATTGAGCATCTGGAACAACAATAATTGCTTTCTTATCTACTTCGTCAACAAGTTCTACTTTAATAGATTCTGCTGGTCTAATAGAGTTCATTAAGAATGTCTCTAAGTTCTCATCCCAAAGAATAATATCAACCTTCTCTTCGAAGTTTCCATTCTTTAGTTCGTTTGAAATTGCATTAATTCTAACTCCCTTTTGTCCAACACAAGAACCGATTGGGTCAACACCTGCTGCATTAGATCGAACAGCAACTTTAGATCTAGATCCTGCTTCTCTTGCAATAGATACAATATCAACGCTACCAGACTCAATTTCTGGAACTTCCATCTTAAATAACGCTCTTAAGAAGTCTGAATCTGATCTAGAGATAATAATATTCTTATTTCCAGATCCATCATCTTCAATGCTCTTTAAAAGAACTTTAATATTGCTTCCTAATCTATAGAATTCTGTAGGAACTCTTTCTACTTTTGGCATAACAGCCTTTGCTCTATTAATTTCGCAAATAACATCTCCTTCTTGAGTAATCTTTTGTACAACAACTGTAACGATATCTCCAACCTTGTTACTAATAGATTTAATAACAGAGTCTTTTTCTGCTTCTCTAAGTTTCTGTAGAATAATTTGCCTTGCTGTTTGTGCTGCAATTCTTCCAAAGTCTCCCTTAGGAGTAATATCTACTAAAAGTCTGTTTCCAACCTTTACTTTAGAGTTTAGTTTCTTAGCTTCTGTTAAGCTAATTTCAAATTTCTCGTTTGAAACTGCATCTACAACTTCTTTCTCAGCGTATACATTAATGCTTCCATGGTCTGGATCTACATTTACAGTTAGCTTATCTTTTTCTTCAAAACCGTATTCAACTCTAAAACTAGAGGCAACAGCTTCTTTGATTGCATTGATAATACTATCTACTTCTATTTTTCTTTCTGCTGCGATTTGTCTTATAGCAGATATAAAATCGGACTGTGACATAGTTAAATTTAAAAATTAAGTATTAAAAAAAGCTTAGAGTGTAAAACCTAAAGCTTATTTCAATGAAATTATAGCACAAATTTCGTGAATTTTAAGTTAAAATATGAGTTATGAAAATAGAACGACCACTTATCAACCCACTTCCAGAAGACTTTGAAGAGCCTTTAGAGGAAGAAGTATCAGATGAAGAATCTGCAGAACCTAGCACCTATAAGACAGAAGACCAGATTGAAATGGGAATTGAATCTCAAAGTGAGAAGCTAAAACAGGTATATTCAGGTACAAAGTTCTTAATTAAGAGAAGGACAGAACTATTTGAAATATCAGGTCTCTGGAGAACACCAGCATTGCCATTTGCAATAGTTTCGCTTGTTTTTATAGTAATGATTAACCTTTTGGGAGCTATATTCGAATTCAATAACATTCCGCCACAGATTCCATTTTTCTATAATTTTGCAGAAGGAACATGGACACAAGCAGACAAAGGGTTCCTATTTGTTGCTCCTTTGGTATTATTGGCTTTCGAATCTATACTAATCTATGTAATAATGAGAATTTTTGAATTCGATAGAAGACTAAGTTACACAATGTGCTGGATAATAACATTACTAAATATATTACTAATAATAGCTTTGGCACAAATTTACTTTCTAATTACATAAAAGAACTACTTTTATTACTTAAATATGGAGATTTTTAATAATCCAGAATTAATAAAAAATTTGAATACAGTACTTGGAATTGCGTTTCTGACTTTCCTTGTGTCTTTCTTAATAACTCCATTAATCGGAAGACTTTCCCAATATGTAGGAGCAATAGACCTTCCTGCAAGATTAAGGTTAAAAACAGAAAGAGGCTACAATACAAGAGTACATGCAAATCCATATCCTAAACTAGGTGGATTGGCAATGTTCCTTGCAATGACAATAGTTGCGGTTGGTTTGCTAATCTTCTCCCACGAATTTAAGAACGTGAGTAATTACACAGGTGTTTTACTAGGAATAATAATAATTGTAGTTCTCGGTTTCTTGGACGATGTTTACGAAATAAGTGGAGGGACCCAGATCCTATTTCAATTCTTGGCTGCATCCATGGTGGTGCTTTCTGGAATTTCTATAAATTCAATAAGTATTTTAGGAACAACAATAAACTTTAATTGGTTCTCTACTATTATAGATATAGGAAGCTTATCTCAGGTAATTACCTTCCCAGGCAGTATTATTACGATCCTCTGGATAGTGGGTTTAATAAATGTAATCAATTGGGTAGGTGGAGTAGATGCATTAAATGGTGTAGTTAGTAGTATCGCATCGTTTACAATGTTATTACTAGTACTTGCTACTGGTAATATTGATCTAGCAATTTTAATTTCAATTCATTTTGGAGCAGTTTTAGGCGTACTTCCATTTAACTATAATCCTGGAAAGATAATGTATGGTTCGATAGGAGATTATTTAAATGGATACCTGCTCGCTGTTTTTGCAATTCTAGGAGGTGCGAGATGGTCTGCAACAGTAATTTTGTTGGCTTTACCAATACTAGATGGAGTTTATGTTGTCTTTACTAGACTTAGAGATTTCCCAGAGACTAGAAAAAGCATATCTAAATTACTATCTGTAAGCGGATATAATCATTTACACCACAGATTGCTGTCAGCAGGTTATTCAAAGAAGATGGTTGTGTTTGTAGAAGGATCTATTATGCTTCTAATATCTATAGCTGTCTTAATGTTTAGTGATATAAGGCAGGAATACTCTATAATAATTACAGGTGTGGGAATAATAGTAGTAGTATTTATACTTGTGGCTGTACAAATGAGAAAGGCAGAGAAGCAAAAGAAATTAAAATCTGCAGTACAAGTTGTGCAAGATGAGATGAAGGAAAAAGAATCTAAAGATGTTGTAGTAAAGATGAAAATTAAGGATGAGTCTGATGACGAGAAGGACGAGAAGTTTATTTACTAGAAGGCAGCTTACAGCTCACAGATTGTATGAAATATCTGTAATCTGTCTTCTGTAAGCTATTTCGCTGTAAGCTTTTCATAAAGCTTAATCCACATATCGGTTTCAATCTCAGCAGGTCTAACTGTACTAATCAAACCAAGTTCTTTATAAGCTTTATCTAAAACTTCTGGAGTATATTTTGTAGAATTTTTTAAATTTCGAAGTAATGTTTTTCTAGGACTTGCAAATCCAGTTTTAATTAACTTCTGGATTTCTGCATAGTCTTTTACGGGTTTTTTCATTTCTAAGTAAACAATTCCTCCATTCACCTTAGGCATTGGGTAGAATTGTTGTGCTGGAATGGATTCGAATTTTTTAACTTCAGCAAATAATCTTACATAATTTGAAAGAAAACTGGCTTTTGGAGCAGCAGCGACATAATCTTTTGCAACTTCATCTTGGAGAATAAAAGACATACCATGTAAATTAAATTTCTTTGTGACTAAAGTGTATTCTATGAGCTTTCTAATAATAACCTTAGATATGTTGTAAGGTAGAGAACCAGTGACCTTAAAACTCCCCTCAACTCCAAATTTCTCTAGTAATTCGTCGTAGTTAACATCTAAAACATCTTTATGAACAATGTGGAAGTTAGGGTTATCTCCAAATCTTCTTATTAAGTTAGGAATCAAATCGTAATCAACTTCGATACAAATAACATTTGCTTCTTTATTAAGGAGAAGGTTAGTTACCATTCCATCGCCTGGACCTATTTCTACAACAGTATCTCCGGGTTTAATCTCCAATGCGTGT
>JBLGEO010000058.1:0-6749 GCA_047445235.1 Candidatus Dojkabacteria bacterium
CTTTATCTGTAAGATCAATAGCATTTGTAGCTCCAGTACTGTCTAAAGATGCCATAGTTATAGATCCTTGACTTGTTAGCCATTCAGTATATTTAACTGGATTTTGATAATAATCCGGAAAATTAATAATGATTTTAAATCCACTATCAGAGATTTCGCTTCGAGCCTCTACATCTTTTAGACCAGAGACATTAATTCTATTTCTAACTATCTGAAGGTAATTCTCCAAAAGATTTCTTTTGTCTGAATCTGTAATATCCGCATTCGAAAAAGTTAGTGTCGAAGCTACTTCTTTAGAAGGGTACAATCCTCTACCTCTTAAAAAATTTCCTGTATTAGAACCTTGTGCGATTAAAGAAAAGTCTATATTTGGATAGTAGATCTGTTTATCACCAACAGTTAAATTTAACTGTGGTAAAGCTAGTGCTGTGAAGATAATTAATAATATTACAGCAATTGTGAATTTAAATACTTTCCAATTCATATTGAATGATTATACTGAAAAATTGCCAAAGATCAAACTTATATAAAGAGATTGAAGCTATAGGTCTAATTACAAACAGTTTTATTGTTAAAAAGGTGCCCATAGAATATACTTTATATAGAACTGAAATATTTTTTTAATTTTGTAAATGAAACCAGACGAAGAAACAAAAAAAAGAATTCAAAATTTAGGAAGAGTTGGAACGGCATTAGTTCAAATTAGTAATGAAGTTGCTGGAGAAACAGATTACTTCTTAGCTAAACAAGCTTTAAAAAACTTTGATGATGGAATTGCGATCTTAGATTTAGACTATGAAAGCAGAAAGGGAATGAATGACTTAATTGACTATCTATCCAAGAAGTTAGATAAAAGACTTAAGCAGCTAAATAATGATACAGTTGGTTACTGAAATGAATCTCAAAACTCGAATGAAGAAGCTCAAAAATGTGACTTCTTGAGGCTTTGAGAGATACATTCGAGCTTCGTGCTTTGTCTAACTGCCACTCCATTGAGTAATGTAACTCTGTTTAGTGCAGACTGCCATGAAACTGTTACAGGTGGTAAATCCTTACATAGTTGACAATCTATACTTAGTACCTCTACCCTGTCCTTCAACTTTTAGAAGTTTCTTTCGAACTAAGTCATTTACGTCTCTAAATGCTGTCATTGTAGAAACATCCATCATATGGCAGTAGTCTTCTCTTTTTATATAAGGAACGTTCTGAAGATATCTTAAAACCTTTAGCTGTCTTGGATTTAGGTCCAAAAAAGGCTGCTTCTTAGCTCGCTCATCTTCCATTATATAATCGTTAATTCCTTCTTTAATTTCTAACAAATCCTTATTCACACTTTCAATGAATGCCTCCAACCAGTATGCAAGGTCGTAATTTTTTCTAGACATGTGAATTGCTTCTAAATACTTTTCCATGTTTGAATCAAAATTTCTAATTACAGAAACATATGCCTTACTTGCTAATCCATTCTTTAGCATTAAATAGTCTGCAACTGCTAAGATTGTAAATTTATTTCCAGCAATAAAAGGAAATATCTCAATTAATCCATATAGTAATATTGCAAATCTAACGAGTGGTGTTAATGTTGGAGTTATATCCTTATACCATTGCACCAAGCTGCCCATTTCTTCTGTAACTTCTGCAGGTTCTAATTTTTTATCTCTTAGTTCAGACCAATCGTCAAACTTTTCATCAAGTTCATCTCCAGCTGCTCTAAACTTTGCATTCCATGCTTCGCTCCAGTTTGCTGTTACTAATTTATTAAGGTGTGTAAGTATTGCAAAATCCATTTCTGCATAACTATCTACCATTTGAGATCTATTAAATTCTAAAACATTTCGAAAGTTCTGAAGCAAAACAAACTTAGATTCGTCTATTCCATCTGGCTTTATTCCAGTTGCGATCTTCTCTGCATCCTTTAACGAGACTTCATTTTCTAGCATTCTAGCAATGTGAAAAATGTCTGTTGCCTTTGCGTTAAGTGTCAGTTTATATTTAACGTTATAGTTTAGATCTAAAGAGTGAATTGAAATCTTATTTCCTTCTAACTTTATTAGCTGTGATACGAGTCGATCTGTATATGTAAATTTTGGTTCGAACATTTTTCGATGAATGTATAAAGTAAAGAGGCAAAAATGATTGGATATTTTTCTAGTTTAGTGCATTAACCTAGATACTATTATGATACTAAAAATTTACGCAAATTTAAACACCAAGTGGAAACTTTCTGCAAAGTTCTTCAACCTTAGCTTTAACTTCATTGATAGATGAATCTTCTTGTGAGCTTATAACTTGATTAATTAGGCCAGCAACTACCTTCATTTCTTCCTCTTTCATGCCTCTAGTTGTTAGAGTGGGTGTTCCTATTCTTAATCCAGATGGATTTAAAGGTGAACCAGACTCAAAAGGTATTGTATTCATATTTGAGACGATTCCTGCTTTTGCCAATGCTTTTGCAGCATCTTTCCCACCAATATTTTTATTCCTTAAGTCAATTAAAATTAAATGCTTATCCGTTCCTCCCGAAACTAAGTTGAATCCTAAGTTTATTAACTCAATTTCTAATGATTTTGCATTTTTAACTATTTGTTGAGCGTAAGTTTTGAATTCAGTTGTATTTGCTTCAAATAAAGCTTGGCAAATCCCTGCGATTGTCCCGTTGTGTGGACCACCTTGAATTCCTGGCATTATTGATTTATTAATCTGATTTATGAGCTCGTCTTTTGCAACAATAACAGCACCTTTTGGACCTCTCAATGTTTTATGTGTTGTAAAAGTAACTACATCTGCTATTCCTATTGGTGAGCTTAGTACTCCTGCTGCAATTAAACCAGCCTCGTGAGCCACATCTGCTAAATAGTAGGCTCCTACTTTTTCTGCTATCGACTTCATTCTTTTGTAATCTATTTCTCGTGTATAAGCTGTTCCACCTGTAGTAATTAACTTTGGCAGAATTTCTAATGCTAATTTCTCAATAGCATCGTAGTCAAAAAGACTTGTTTCTTTATTTACTTTATATTGAGTTACATTGTAAATTTTTGAAACAATGCTGATCTTTGTTTTTCCTCCTAAGTATGCAGTCTCACTTTCTAAATTCTTCTGATCTTCTTCAGTTCTATCTTTTGTTGCTGTGTAACTCCAACCGTGAGATAAGTGACCTCCGTCTGGTAAGTACATACTCAAAATTTTGTCTCCTGGATTTAGAAGAGCATTGTAAACTCCTAGATTTGCGTTTGAACCTCCTAATGGCTGAACATTAGCACTCCAATTTGTTGGAAGTGAGAATACTTTTTTAACCATTTCTATAGTTAGTAGTTCTAGTTCATCAATGTTTTCATTGCCTTCATAGTACCGTGCTCCTGGGTATCCCTCAGAATATTTATGCATGAAAACAGATCCAACTGCTTCTCTAACTTCTTTTGAAGTAAAGTTTTCGGATGGTATTAAGTCCAACGTATTTTGCTGTCTACTTATTTCTTTTTCTAAAATTGTTTGAAGTTTTTGAGAAAGCATTTATTTTCCATAACATTTATTATTAGATTATACTGTATATGTTCCTATTTACAAACTAGTGCTGTAGAATGAAATTATGAATCCAAACACTAAGACAATAGTTTTCCTTTCGGTATTAACATTAATATTAGCTATTCTCGGTTTTACAATTGGGAGTTTTGTTGGAGCTTTTATTTTTTTAATGTTCGGAGTGATTATTGATATTTGCTCTTACTTTTTAGGTGATAGGTTCGCAATATATTCAGCAAGTGCAAGAGAAGTAAGTGAGAAAGAAGCACCAGAAATTTACTCAGATCTTAAAGAACTTTCTGCAAAATTTTCAATGCCTATTCCTAAACTTTACTTTTCTCCTTCTCAGCAGGCTAACGCATTTGCAACTGGAAGAGATTTAAATCATAGTTCTATTTGTTTTACGGAAGGAATATTGTCTCAACTTACAAGGGAACAAATTAGAGCAGTAATGGCACACGAGCTTGCACATATTAGGCATAGGGATGTTCTAATTGGAACAGTTGCAGCATTAATATCTGGGAGTATTGCTTCCATTGCACAATTTGGCGGTTTTCTGGATTCAGATAATGAAGAGGAAGAAAAAAGTGCAAATCCTATTGTTTCCGTTCTTTTGGTAATATTTTCCCCAATTGCAGCATTAATTCTACAGCTAGGTGTTTCTAGAGAAAGAGAATATGGCGCTGATTATGCTAGCGCAAAATTAACAGGTAACCCTCAAGATTTAATAGATGCATTAATAAATATTTCAAGCTCTGTAAATGTTTTTCCAATGGATGTAAATCCAGGATTTTCATCTTTATATATTCTTAATCCTCTTAAACTTAAAGGTATTATGGAATTGTTTGCAACTCATCCCTCACTAGAAGAAAGGATTAAGAGAATTCAAACTTTCTAGACTATTGTTCTTTATCTGAAAAAACATCAAGACCTGATATCCTCAATTTTTTATTAATATTTCCCTTTATCTTAATTTCAAAGGCACCCATTCCAAACTTACCGAAGCTGGCTAAATCAGTTGGTTTTACAGTAATAGTGCCTCCTTCATCTAGGGATAAGATTAGTGTTTCAGATTCTGAATTATAGTTGACTGTACATAATTGATCTCCAAGGATTGCCCTTTTACCATCAATCATTTCCCATAATTTTTGGCCAGGATTAAAATTTCCATGATCAACATCAATTGTAACTTCTTGAAACGTCTCGGGCATATTAAATCTATTAATAGAAATAGATTTTAACCTAGAAATGTCATTATTTTCAAGCATCAAGAGTTGCGAGAGTTTTTTGTGGAAGCTTTAGTTTTCTTGGAGTAAAGACGATTAAGAATGCAGATATTACGAGAACGGCTAATCCAATAATTGAAAATGCAATATAATAGCCAGCCTTATCTGCTAAGAATCCCGCTAGAAGAGGCCCAATTACATAACCTATTGAAGTATTTGCTCTTGTAATGGCTGTTACATGTAATCTACTTGTTCCTGCTCTATCTGTTATATCACTATACACTGCCTCGTTTAAAGGCCAGGTAAAAGATAAGAACAAACCAAGAAGTAATATCAAGAATAAGACAAAGATAATATTTTGTTGCACTAGAAATATACACGCCATAGATATACCTGCAAGTAAAAGTCCCACCTCTGATATTACTTTCTTATGCTGTGTAATTTTTAATTTCGATAAGATAATTGCACCTGGAATTGTAGGAATAATAAAAATTACAACAACTAGCCAGTCTAACCCAGCATCACCAAGAACTTTTTCTCCAAATAGTGGTCCTATTGTCCAGAATGTAGCACTTATAAATGTCATAGCAAGGCCTACTACAATTGGAGGCCAAATTCTTTTTAAAAGTACAAACCAGTAAATCAACTCTTTAGAAATACTCATTTTTAACTCTTCTTCTATAACTTCAATCTTCTTTCCTCGGTTCTCACTGGAAATAAGTAATATTGCAAATATTAAAGCCATAATATCTAACGCAACAATAATAGTAGCAGAGTTAACTAATGTTTCGTGCACAAGCAACGAGCCTACTATCGGTCCAACTAAAGAACCTACTCCTGTAATGATAGAAACCAACCCCCAGTCCTTTGAGAAAGATTCTCTATTTTCAGTGCTTATAACAAAACTCTGTTGCGTAAAGGATAGGAATTCGTAGTAAATTCCCCACATTATGGAAGCTATTATGAAGATAATTATTGAACTGAATGCAATTCCTAAGTTAACCGATATTGGGAATGTAACAGCAAAAAAAATTCCAGCTATTAATAAAAATTTCCAAGTTTTCCTCTGAAATAACTGAGGGAATATTAAATCACATGATAAGCCGGCCATTGAAGATAATGCCATTACTATTCCAACAAGAGTATTGGAGTTTAAATTATTCTCAACAACTAATGGGAAGTAGTAAGACATTATTGAATCTGCAAATAGTACTAGGAAAATAGTTGCAAGAAATATATAGAAAGGTCGAATTGTAACTAACTTTTTATACGGCTGGAATGTAATTAATCTCATAATTGTTTATTAACTTTATTATTCTAAACAATCTGAGAATTTTTACAAGAAATTTACATAAAGTATGGATTCTCCACAATAGTAACTTCAATATAGTGATCTTCAGAGTGTTCGCCTGTTGAAAACTCTACTTCCTTCATCTTCCGGTAGTACCTATGATGACCATTATTAATTAGGAGTTTTCCATTATCAACAAATGCCTCTATCGGTGCATTTCGAAAGCTAGGTCTTCCATCATCTTTTTGAGTTGGAACTAACGAACTTAACTTAACCCTATAAGTGTTTCCAACTTCGTACCTTGTATCTGATGAAACTTCATGAAGTTCTGCCATCATTTTCATTAAAAGATCTAGGACATTATTACAATAATTGATTGTAGATTCTAGGATTTATCTGTATTTTTTTAGATTAACCATTAAGCTTCTACTACTTGACTAAAGTATAATGTCGCAAATATCTTCCCTTCATCGTTTACTGTATAGTTTACAAAAGAGTATTCTACATTCAACATTGCAAATTGACTAACTTCCTGTTTTATTACATCTTCATATTCAACCTGACAAGTTACTTTGAAGTTTTCACCAGGAGTCACTTTCGATAAGTCAAAAGTCATACCATCTAAATAGCCACTGACTTGTCTATAAGGCCCTTCTTTTTCAGCAAAAGTTGGAAGTGCTGGCATATCAGCTGGTCTCCAATCCTCATTAAAT
>JBLGEO010000059.1:0-9302 GCA_047445235.1 Candidatus Dojkabacteria bacterium
CCCTGATGTAATGTGTAATAAAGAAATTAAGTTCAAGTTATTTCTAGAGAAGGCAATAGATGAAGGAGCTGATTTTATTGCAACAGGACACTATGCTAGAAAAGTTGAAATTGATGGAATTAATAGAATGTTGAAAGGAAAAGATTCTAATAAAGATCAAACATACTTTCTTTATAACTTAACCCAATCTCAATTAGATAAAGTACTATTTCCAGTTGGAGATATCGAGAAACCAGAAGTTAGAAAGATTGCAGAAAAAGCAGGTTTACCAAATGCTAAAAAACCAGATAGTCAAGGGATCTGTTTTATTGGAGAAATTAACGTTCTAAAGTTTTTAATGAGTAAGATTCCAGTTAAAGAAGGTGACATTGTAGATATAGATTCTGGGAAAGTAGTTGGAAAACATAAAGGGATTTACTTCCATACAATTGGACAAAGAAATGGATTAAATATTGGAGGAACTCCCGTTCCATATTTTGTTTGTAAAAAAGATATTGAAAAGAATATTGTTTATGTTTGCTTGGGTTCAGACAATCCAGCACTTTATCGAACATCAATAACTTTTGAAAATTTTCATTTAATTAATCGAAAATCTTTTAATTATGATATCCCGTTACAAGCTTCTGTTCGTTATAGACAAAAACCTATTCCGGGACACGTTTGGGTGGAAGAAGGTATAATGACTTTTCAATTTGATGCACCAGTTAGAGCTGTTGCAAGTGGGCAAAGTTTAGTAATGTATTCTGGAGACGAATGTATTGGAGGCGGAATAATTTTGTGACATCATTGCGAGGAACGCAGTGACGTGGCAATCTCATAATTAATAATATGTTCAAAATAACAGATCTAAAAAAACCGGTACTTGCACTTTCTCCTATGGATGGAGTTACTGATGCTCCATTTAGATTTATGGCTGCAAAATATAGCCAACCAGACATGACTTTTACAGAGTTTACCCATGTTATGGGCATGTGCATGGCAGGAGACAATGTTCTTCATCACTTTATTTACGATGAAAGTGAAAGACCTGTGTTTGGTCAGATTTTTGGAAAAGAACCAGAATATTTTTATCATGCTGCAAAAATAATTTGTGAATTAGGTTTTGATGGTGTTGATATTAATATGGGTTGTCCTGCAAAGACAGTTGCAGCTAGTGGCTCTGGTGCTGGATTAATTAGGACACCTGATCTTGCAAGAGAAATTATTGCTGCAGTTCGGGAAGGAGTTAAACATTGGGTTGAAAATGGAGAACTTACTGGATTAAAAGAAAGATCTTACAATGTCGTAAAAGCAAAATCTAATTATGGAGAAACAAGAGAGTTAAAATCTGTTTCAGTAAAAACAAGAATTGGTTACGATCATCCAATTACTGCAGAATGGATTGCAAACCTAGACAAAGCAAACCCAGATTGGATTTCAATTCATGGTAGAACATTAAAACAAATGTACACAGGACATGCAGATTGGGACGAAATAAAAAAAGGAGTTGAAGCAACATCTAGGCCAGTTCTTGCAAATGGTGATATTAAAACCAAAGAAGACTTTGATAAAGTTTTGGAATTAACTGGTGCTTATGGAGCTTTAATTGGACAAGCAGCCTATGGAAATCCTTGGATATTTAACGAGATTAGACATGGAAAGATAGAACATACAAAAGAAGAAAGAATAAATACTTTAATAGAACATACAGAAAAGTTTATTGAAATTTTTCCAGATCCAAAAATCTTTGTGATGCTAAGAAAACACTTTGGATGGTATTTAAAAGATTTTGATGGCGCGAGCGATTTAAGATCTAAATTGATGCAAACCAGAACTATAGAAGAAGTAAGGGCGGTATTTAATGCTTCATAAACTTATGACCTGTTTTACTCTTTAGTTATAAAGTCAATAGAATTGTATAAGTAAATGACGAATTACGAGTGACGAATGAATCATTCAAATTCGTAATTCGTCACTCTTTAATTCGTAATTTACTCAATTCCCCAAATAACATTTACATTCAAAGTTATTTCCAATTGACCGCTAGACAATGCACTTCCTACGCTTGAAGCTGCAGAATCCTGAGCGAAAGCTACATTAGTAATTGGGCTTGGTGTTTTGACATCTGTTGAGTTATCCGAAACTGAAACTGGTTTAACTAATTTAACCCCGCTTAAACCAGAAAGTTCGTCAGCTTTTTGTTTTGCTTTATCGAATGCTAATTTTCTTGCTTGAGTAAATAAAGATGTTTTATCTTCAATATCAAAAGATATTCCACCTATTTGAATCTTATCGATTGCAGAAACTCCGTCGATTATTGTTGTTGCTTTAGAAGCGTTATTGTCCACACCCTTAATTTTTATTTCTACACTTACTGTCGCTCTTTGGCCTTTAAATACAGGGTTTCCACTATTGTAATCATATTCTGGGTTTACATTTAAATTGCTAGTTTGAATATCATCATTAGAAACACCATTATTTTGTGCAACAAGTACTGCTTGCTGAATCTTACTACTAGCATTAGCTAAAGCTTCTTTGCTTGTGTTTGCTAGTTCTGATGAAGAAACAGTTAATAAAACCATGTTTGGTTTGGCAAAAACTTTACCATCTCCTGATACGGAAATAGTGTTTGTCAATTGACCATTTTGATCTACTGCTGTACCTATATTCTTTATATAGAAATTTCCATTCGAAATTAATAAAGTACAAATAAGTAAGGTTACACAAACTACTGCTAGTGCAATGTATTTACTATCTATATTCTTAAGCATTCTTAAAAAAGTAATAATTAATTTAATGATGAAGCTACAATCGCATCAATCTCATCTAGTAAAGCTGTATCTTTTACATCAACAGATGCAAACCCAGCAGATCCAGATGCTGTTCCAAATCCAGGGAAAAAGCTTCCAGTTCCACAAACGTCAGTTCCAGTTGGTACGTCTAATGCGTCTACACAACTAATCTTAGTTTTATATGACCAAGAACTGCTTCCTTTATCTGCAACTCTAATTAACTTATCGTTAACCACTTTAATATCGAATGTTGCTGCTGGGTATCCAACTCCAATATCTCCAATTGCTGCAAACTTTCTATTAAATGTAATTACTGTTGTCCCTTTTGTAAGTTTTAGTTCTACATTATTTAATCTTACAATTCCTGTAGCAGAATCAACAGATTCGTCTGTTTTTGAAGTTGGTGTCCAACTTGCTGGATAAATTACTTCTGCACCTAAGCCTGTGTCTTTAAATGTTAATTTTGCATTTGGATCTTTTGCTGCAGCTTGAAGTTCTATAATTTTATCTTGTGCTGTTTTTAAATCTGCTTTTATTTTTGTTATTTCATTTTGAGAATTATTAAAATCGTTTGTTCTAACTACAAATAGAACTCCTAGCGCTGTTGTACTTATTACCAATATAATAATTAACAGAGTTAAGAAAAGTTTACCTAAGAACCTTCCCATAGAAAGATAATAAAAATTAAATTCTACAAAAAGTGTAGCGTATATAGATAAGGCTGTCCATAGTAGTATTTTTCTATAGGACTCTAGGCAGTCAAAAGTACGGTGCTATAATTCCAAAAGTTTAGAGATTCTCGTAAGAGATCAAAAAACGGTAAATACAGAGAAGAAGTGCATGTTTTTGGATTCCTAAGATTGCTCAATCCTTTTGAGGAGCCTTTAGGATCCAACTACAGGCAGTTGGATCTACCCGACTCCCCCAACGAGGGCCGCTGGTACGAATAGTATCAACGGTTGGCTTAGCCACAGCAGGGAAGTTTACAACCTCTTCTTCTCTGCTGCCTTTTAATTTCAAAAATTGATAGAATTAGATTGAAATCTTTTAACTAAAGAAATATGAAATCTAAACTCACAATTTTTATAATTGTAACTGGTCTAATTCTTTTCTCGTTGCTTAAAGTTAATGCAGAAGTTAAAGCTCCTCCTGAACCTAATTTCCCACTTGAGACTTCACCTTCTAGCGGAAGTGGTAGTAGTCCTGAGATTATTGCCCCTTATCCAATACCAGCACCAGATGAACCAGTTCAAAAAGATCCTAATAATTCAGCACCAGTTTCTTTCTTTATTGAACCAGCGACGCCATCTAGAACTCCTATAAATAAAACTCCACTGCCTGAGCCAGTAAATCTAAATAATTATGATATTTTTGGAAATAATTCTGGTCCGGATTATAGACTTCTATTAGTATTATGTTGCCTTTGTTTATGTTGTCCAGGATTAGTTGTATTGTTAGCCTTAGGCTTTGTTTTATATAAACAGAAAGGGAGTGTTTGGTCTACACTTAATTCATAATTTTAGGCGACAATTTCCTTCACATTATCTTTACATGGGTAAAGAATTTTGTAATACTATTATATCGTAGACATATTTCTATGCCTGCGGGCTATTAAAAGTTATCAATAAAATAATGACTCAACAAAGAAAAGTAACCTTAGCTATTCTATTTGTAATGACAGTTTTACTAGCAGGTGTAAGTATTTTTATAACTTTAAGAATTCAACAGAATAATGCCGCAAATGATGCAGCTGCTAGCGGATTTGGAGCAACAGCAACAAATAATAAATTCAGTTCAGTTTTTGAGGAATTCGCTGGATATCCTTGTGAAGCATTCTTGTCTCAGGAAAAATTAGACCAAACTCCAAATAATACGATAATAAAAAAGATTACATCAAGTGTTAATAACTTGGCTGAAATTGGGGCACTACCGTATATACCTTTTAACTGCACGTATAAAATTAGTGATACACAATCAATTGACATTCTTCTTCATTCTTATGATACTAACTCTTTTATTGACAACTCTGCTGAGGAATTATATGCAAGAATTAATACAAATCTTAATACTATATCCGATACTGAATATTTTGGGACAGGATTTTCATACGTGACTATGTTCTATGGACCAGGTGCTTCCCCCGTTTCAGCTGTAGCAGATGCAAGTGTGTGCAGATCTAATCTATTCCACGGCCAAAACGACTTTGAATATTTAGAAATTGTTTACCATGGCTTTTCAGACTGCACTACTATTGCAAAAGATAATCTAAGAATTACGGGGATGGTATCCGGCACTATTATTACTGCAATGTATACTGTTAATAAGAAATTTTAGTATTTAATTTTAAATCATGAATCGGAAGAATTTATTAGCAATAGTTGGAGCAGTACTTTTAATAGGTATAGTCGTTTTTGGAGTTTACTTAGCGAGTCAGGCGCAGTCTGACCAATCCGCAACTTCAACATTTGCCTGTAATGGTTGGGCTTGCGGATGCGGTAAGTGTGGATGCGGTGATGATAAAGACATTACAAGTTGTGTACCTGGTAACCCTCCTCCATTGCCTCCAGCACAGCAAGATGCTAACAAGAACTGTGGTGGTGTTGGAGCTGGGAATACACAGTGTGATGGTAATGGAAAAGAAAAAAAATGTTCTGGTGGACAAATGGTATTTACTGGAAACTGCTGTTCAGGAGTTAATGCTTGTAATGGTAATGCTGGTGGATCGACAACTACCCCTACAACTGGAAATTCATGCAGTGGTTCTGGAAATGCTTCTGCATGTAATGGTGCTACAGTTGGTTCGGCACATTCATATGCACAAGGTACTTGTACTTGTACAAGAACGACTGGTACCTTATGTTCTTGTGTTCCAGCAGGAGGAACATCTTGCAGTCTAGGAGATTGTGCTGGGTTAGCAATGGGTGCTGCATGTACAAAAAGTGGCAAAGCTGGCGTTTGTGTATCTCAAGGAGTTTCTGGGACACTACTAACTTGCGGTTGTCAATTGGCCCCAGCAACAGGAGCAACTGGAAAAGGTTTAGGAGCCACTTGCTCTGGTAATGAATGTAACGCCGGACTGTTCTGTAATGGTACATGTCAAAACAAAGCACCTGATAACGTTCCTGGCTTTGTCTGTACAAATAACAATCAATGCTTGAGTGGTATTTGTCAAGGTGGAACTTGTGTTTCTGGTGCTGGTTCCGGTACTGGTGCTTGCTCTGCTACTAATCCATGTGCATCAGGGAAATTCTGTAATGCTGGAACATGTGTAACTCAAAAACCTTCAGGCGGTACTAATACTTGTTCCTCAAATAGTCAATGTCAATCTGGTTTCTGTATTTCAAATGTTTGTAGAGATGCTACAGCTGGAGGCTGTGATGGCGGAGCATATAAGAATGGTCAATGGAAATGTGCGACTGATGCTAGCGGAGCAAAAACTGGACAAGGTCAACAATGTAGTAATGGAGTCTTCAATAGCAGTACTAAGGCAGATGCTTGTGCAGCTCAGGTTACCGGTGGCAATTGTGCAACTCTTCAAACACAAAGTTCTGGAGAAGCATCCAATGGAAGATTTGTTGGTTGTAGCGGAGCATTGAACTGTTTCTGTACAGGCACTACTGGTGCTCCTAATTGTATCGCAGATAGTGGTAATGATTCTTGCGGAGCAGGTACAGCAAATACTGGAGGTACTGCAGATCAAACACCTGGTGCTACTGTAAATAGTACTGGCGGAAGCGGTGGAAGCTCAACTGGTGGTGGAACAACTACAACTACTCCATATTGTGGAGATGCAGTTTGTGCAACTAACGAACTTTGCGAAAGAACATCTGCTGGATCTTCAACATTCAAAGCATGTAGTACCGTTGGAGGAGCTCCTACTGGTGCAACAGTTCCAGCATGTTATGGAGTTCAATATAATCAACCTGTCCAATCTACAACATGTAAGTGGTGTGGAGATGGAGTATTTACACCTGGAACAGAACAATGTGATGCTTCTGCACCTAACAGTGGAGGTAACAATCCTACACAATGCGATGCAAGTTGTCATTTACAAAATGTTGCAAATGTATGCGTAAGTATGACAGAAAATGGAGTTGATCCAATTAAATCTGGTGCTAGCAACTTCTTGCAATACACATTAATCTATCAAAATAATTCAACAACTAATCCATTCCCTAATATTAGATTATTAGTTTCATCTGGAAATACAGTTGCTACAGCAGTTGGAAGAGATGCAAATAACACTTCAAGTACACTTGTAGCTCCAATACCAGTTGGAGGTTATAGTTATGATGCAGTCACTTCTAGACATACATATATATTCAGATGGGAATCTGTAAGTACAGCAGGAGTTGCTGTACCAGATGCAACTTATCAAGTAAGAGGTTTAACAGATGGAACTGATGCTGGAATAACAACAAGTCCGGCAGCATGTACAGAATCTCTAACTGCTTCTGCAGTAGCTGTTCAGGAACCATTATTTAGTATTATAAAATCAAGTGCAGTCGCTTGTGTAGATAACAGCGATGCAACAATAAGCTATACAGTTTCAGTTACAAACGTTGGTCCAGTTACTGGAGTAGTAGACTTTATTACAGATACTTTAGATCCATTACTAGCAACTGCTGGAGTAAGTCCTACAAACTTAAATCCTAGCTACGGATCTTATGCAAGTGGTGTAATTACATGGACTGGAGATGTATCTGCAAGAACATTTACTGCTGGTCAAACAAAGACCTATACATATACGGTAGTAATTCCTGTAGGACAGTTATTAAACTTCTCTGGAGGAGTACAAAACCTTGCATCAGTTCAATACGATACAAATACTACAAACAATAACACTACTAGCTTTAATTTAAGGACAATGCTCTACTGTACTATCAATGGAATTCCAATTACTGGAATATTTGATGATGGTAGATTATTCCTATTTGGCTTAATCTTTATTATATTAGGATTTATTGCATACAGGTATCAATTGGGTAAGACTATCTCAGAGAAATTAATTTCTGGTGCTGTAAGTACAGCAGAAGAATTTATGCCATTTGAAGATAGAATTGAAAGAAAAATGGAAAAGAAAATGAAACGAGATAAGTAAGCGAAGCTTGTTACTTCGTAATAATTCTGTCATAAGAATTGAGAGGACCCGCAAGGGTCCTTTCTGATTCTCTTTTATATAACTATATGCTAACTTTACTCTATGGAAAAAATTAAGAAGTTTATTGCAAAAAACCTTGAAGATATTGTCTCTTTAGATCTAAGAGCACTTGCTTTTTTTAGAATCTTTCTAGGATCCGTTATGCTTATTGATATGCTGGATAGGCTTAAAGATGTAAATATATTTTACGTTGATGGCGGTGTAGGAGTTGGTTCAAGTGTAAGTCGACTTTTTATTAATGATTCTTTTTCTTTAAATAATCTCTTTCCCACAAGTCCTGCTTTCCAAGCCTTTATTCTTATACTCGGAGTAGTGTTTGCAGTACTTTTAATTTTTGGTTTTAAAACAAGAATATCTACAATCTTGTTATGGATAATTGTAGTTTCCGTTCAGAATAGAAACACTATAATTGGACAAGGTGGAGATGACTATATGAGAGTTTTACTATTCTGGTCAATGCTTCTACCATTAGGATTAAGGTACTCTTATGATTATTTACGAAATAGAACAGAATATAATAAGTACGAAAATAAGTTTGTTTCCCCAGTTAATATCGGGCTAATCTTCCAGGTAGTTTATCTTTACTACTTCTCTGCTCTTTCTAAAAGTAGCCCCATTTGGAATAGGGACTTTACTGCAATTTATTACGCTCTAAGTTTAGATATTTTTGTCACTTGGCTTGGAAGAATTTTACTTACTTTAAGACCATTATTAAAACCACTGACTGCATTTGTTTATTATCTCGAATTATATGCCGGCGGACTTTTAATATTTCCAGCATATAATTGGATTCTAAGAACGATAGGAATACTTCTTATAATTATGTTACATATGGGAATAGGGACAACATTAGATGTAGGTCCATTCCCTTGGATTGCCATTTGTGGAGTGCTATCTTTAATGCCAACTCAAGCAATAGATTTAGCAATAAAAAAATTAAGTAAAAGCAAAAAAATTATGTGGTTTATATATAGCCTTAAAATAAGTACTCTAAAAGGAAAACTTGCAAAGCTATTTCCAGAGAAAGTTTCTAAGATTAAGAAGGTTAGAAATTTTAATACTCTAACAATCTTTGGGACTTTATTAATTTCGATAATTACTTTTAGTTTTACATTTGTAGGTTATATTTGGAATTCAAATAATAATAAGAGTAATTTCGAATTACCATCTGATGTTAGGAAAGTTTTTACATTTGTGCGAATGGATCAGAGGTGGGCTATGTTCGCTCCATATCCGTTTACAGATGACGGATGGTATGTAATTCTTGGACATACAGTCAGTGGCAAAACAGAGTCGCTGTTTGGATCTTCTGTTAAAACTGACTTTAATGGCTTTCCAGACAACTACTCTCAAGACTTTAAAAATGAAAG
>JBLGEO010000060.1:0-10080 GCA_047445235.1 Candidatus Dojkabacteria bacterium
CAGGAGATTTTATAGAAGTAAAAGGCGAAATTACAAAAACTCAAAGAGGTGAAATCTCAATACTTGCTAAAAATATAAAAATTCTAACAAAAGCAATTAGACCAATGCCTACAGAAATGGAGGAAAAAGAAGAAAGGTATAGAAGAAGATACCTAGACATGAATCTACATCCAGATGTAAGAGCAAGATACGTAAGAAGAGCAATATTTTGGGAAAAAACTAGAGAGTTCCTTACAAAGAAAGGATTCTATGAGGTTAATATCCCTGTTTTAGAACATACAACTGGAGGTGCTGATGCAAAGCCATTTCAAACCCATTACGATGCTTTAGGAGAAGATTTTTACCTAAGAATCTCTCATGAATTGCCATTAAAAAGACTTATTGGTGGAGGATTTGAGAAAGTATTTGATTTGGGACCTAGGTTTAGAAATGAAGGTTTAAGCGAAGAGCATTTACCAGAACACATTGCTATGGAATTCTATTGGGCATATGCAAATTATAAACAAGGAATGCAGTTAATTACAGATATGTATAGATTTGTAATGCAGGAAGTTTTCGGAACATTGCAATTCAAAATAAAAGGTTTTGATGTAGATCTTTCCAAGGAATGGGAAAATTTAGACTATGCAACTTTATTAAATGGAAAGTTCGATATAGATATAGAGAAAGACTCAATAGAAAAATTAAACAAAGTTCTAGAAGACCAAGGCGTAAAGCTAGACGGTGAAATGAATAGAAATAGAGTAGTTGATAACCTTTGGAAAGTAATTAGAAAAACTATGTCAGGACCAGCATTCTTAACAGGAGTTCCAAAGTTTATGTCGCCTTTGGCTAAATCTAGTTTAGAAGATCCAGAAATTACAGAAAGATTCCAACCGATTATCGCTGGAAGTGAGCTTGGAAACGGCTATACAGAATTAAACGATCCATTAGATCAATTAGCTAGATTCACTGAGCAGCAAAATCTAAGAGACGCTGGAGATGAGGAAGCTCAAATGCTTGATATTGATTTTGTGGAAATGCTTGAATATGGAATGCCACCAACAGTTGGATGGGGACACTCAGAGAGAGTATTCTGGTTTTTTGAAGGTGTAACTGCAAAAGAAGGAGTTCCATTCCCTCAACTAAAGTTCACAATCGACGAAAATACAAGAAAACTGTACCCAGAATTAAAAGATGAATTTGATAGACAGGAAAGGGCTAAGCATGTCGAAGAAAAGTAATTAAGTTTCAATAAGATTTCTTGGTCGTTGTCTATGTTTGCTTCGACCAGAATATCTTTCGATTGTAAACAGATCAGATACATCAACATCGCAGATCCTAATAATTTCCTCTACTTGATTCTCTAAATCTTCTTTTTTAAAAATACTCCCATCATATAGTGTGATATTGTCCATACCTATCAGAAAATCTAGAAGATTGCTTAACTTAAATACAAGTGTTTTAATCTCTTCTGGCTGAGTAGTAGACTTAATAAAGTCAATGTTAATTCGTACTTTCTCAATATCATTTTGAAGTTTCAGATTGTAGATTTTGGAATAGAAATCACTTTTCGAGATTCCACAGAGTCTCATAAGTGATTTTAAACATGTAGGGTCTCCTTCAGTTAGGGTATTAATTTGTGAATTCATAATATAGTAATTATATCATCAAGTCTTTACTGAAGCTCATCAATTTGTCCTGATTTGATAAGATGCCCGAGGTATTTACCGGCAGATTGGTAAGGCATAATTACATAGTTAGCACCTGCTTCTTTAAGCCCCTCTTTGTCAGTATCTGCATGAGCAGTCACAATAACGATGGGTCTTTTTTCCTGGTTTCTAAGTTGGTTGTTCAAGAAAGTCAGCAGAATTAAATTATCTTCGTAATCTGGAATAGTTGAAAGGATTACTTTTGCTCTTCCTACTTGTGCTTTAACTAAAATATCTTCGTCAGCAATATCGCCAAAAATAACATTATACCCATCATCTTTTAAAGCCTTTGTTATATCTGGATTAAAATCCATCACTAAAATATCATCTTTCATATCCTTTAAAGTTCTAAGCATACTTCTGCCCATTCTGTCTGCTCCAAGTAAGACTATATGATTATCAAGATCTTTTGTTGCTGTATAGATTGAGATCTCTTTACCCTTCTTTTGAAAAATCTTTAACGAAGGTGCAAAGAAATCAAAGACCTTATCACTATTGGAAATTAAGTAGCTAGAAACACTAAAAGTTATAATCGCTACTACAGTAACTAATGAAATTGTTCTATCAGTCACTTGTCCTATCTCTTTACCAATCAAAACAAATACTAGACTAAATTCTGAAATCTGGGCTATGGTCAATCCTGTTAGAAAACTTGTCCTAGCCTTGTATCCGAATAAACCCAAAACTGTCATAACAACAATGGGAGTCGCGACAATAACAAATACAGAAATAATTAATGCAGGAATAATAACTTCTCCCAGATTCCCTAAATTTAGACTTGTACCTAGCGTTACAAAAAATAAAACAAGAAAAAAGTCCCTTAGAGATTTAACTTTAGAAATAATTTGAGTGCTTTCAGAAGTATTTGCAAGGGCGAGTCCAGCTAAGAATGCTCCAATTTCGACAGGAAAGCCAATAATAGGTGAACTAACTAATGCAACTAGTCCAAATGCCCAAGCTAAACTCGATACGAATAGAATCTCACTAGAGCTAGAAATTGAACTTATTAATCTAGGAAATATTACTTGACTGAATGCAATTGTTAGAGCTATCAAGAATATTAATTTGATAAGTGTAAGCATAAATGTATTTGTATCGGGAACTTGCCCATGCTCGTGTGTTGAAAGTAAAACGAGTACTAAAATTGCAAAAAGATCCTGAACCAAAACCATTCCAATAGAAATTTTTCCGTGCAGACTTGTAAGTTCTTTGTTATCAGACAAAAGTTTTACAGCAACAATAGTACTAGAGAATGTTAGTGCAAAAGAAACAAATAACGCTTCTGCAGATGCAAAACCAAGCAGCGAACAAACGAGAAAGCCAAGAATTGTTCCTACGAAGATATGACTCAACCCTGCTACTATCGCAACCTTTCCAATAGATTTAAGCTCTAAAAGTTTAAATTCAAGTCCAAGCACAAATAAGGGTAGTGCAATACCCAGCTCTGCTAAGATTTCTAAAGTATTATGGGTTTCATTATTTAAAACTGCAAACTGAACAAGGATAATTCCTGTTAAAATATAAGCCATGATAGGCGGTTGCTTTAGATACTTAAAAAGTATAGAAAGTAAAGAGGAGAGGATTAAAATTATCGCTAAAACTACAAAAAAATTTTCCACTATGGATAGTTTAAATATTAACTCAAAAATACTATACACAAATGCAAAGAACTTTGGAATAGACCTTGTTTCTTTGTATGTTTCAAGTGCAAAAATTATTGTACAGAAACTTTTAGAAAAGTACGGTGAAGATAAGCAATATGCAGTTATTTGCGGACTTGGGGGTAATGGTGGAGACGGCTTTGCAATCGCAAAAGAGCTATCTAATAAGTCTTTTGATGTAACTGTTTATCTCGTAGGAAGACATAATAATATTGAAGACCCTGTATCCTTGGAGTTATTTAATATTTTAAAAAGAGGTCAGCCAGAAAACTTAAAAATTAAACAAGACTGTTATGCAGAGGATATTGAATCAATGGATGTAGTACTAGAATGTCTTATAGGAACTGGAATAGTAGGAGATAAATTAAATAAAAGATTTGGAGATGTTGTAAAAAGAGTGTCTCATTTTAAAAAATCTACTGTCGCAATAGATATCCCTGCACCATCTTACAAGCCAGACTTAACAATTTCCTTAATTTACCCTAAAACTGCAGATGCAATTGTTGTTGAAATGGACTTACCAAAACAACTCACAATGTATCCAGGGCCAGGAGAAGAGGAAGTTTTATTCAAACCGAAAAAGCATAGTTATAAATTTAAAAATGGCAAATTACTTTATATATCCAGTACTGAATCAATAGAGAATTTAAATAGACTAATAAAATATTCTCAAGATTATTATGTACAGTTGTATGTATATAGTCCAAGGACAATTAATATAGAAAGAAAGGGAATTACAATATTAAAAGATGAGGACTTGGATGATGCATTGAATTCCTCAGACACTATATTTTTAGATCAATTCTCAAAGAATTCTTTACTTGATAGGGCTCTTATTAACGAAATAACAAAATCATCTAATTTAAAGTATATTCTTTCCAACTCAGCAATTGAATTTCTTAAGCCTGAAGTAATAAAAAGTTTAAAAGATAAGCTTTTTATTTTAGATAAAGACGTTCTAGAAAAATTTAACATTCCCAATAAAGGTGATAAAGGTTTTAAAAGAATATCTGTTGAATATAAAGCTAATCTTATAATTCCATCAATTCAATCGTACCTTTACTCAGATACAGGCGAATTTCGTTTGGATCTAACTGGAAAGTTGTACCATAAAGAGACTCAGCAGGAATTATTATGCCTGACTGGAGTATTGTCTACAAAAAACGATATGTGGCTTTCACTTAGAGCGGCAGACTATATGCTTGTTGGAATTTAGAAAGAAGCAACTGGTATGTAGGTTAGAGTTTCAGAATAACTCTCTGTTGTTTTAGATAAATCTGGCTTTGCCTTTACCCTATAACCTGTTATCCCAGTATGCAATGGTAAAGATCCTGAGGTAAATAGGGTTACAAAGTCTGTTGTAGGTGAACCAATCTTATTTGCAGCACCAGTGTCTTGATAATCAGACGGAGAAGAACTAACATTAATATTTCCAATAAAACTCGAGAAACTTGCAGAGTTAGTTGTAGAATCGTTTCTTAAACCATAACCCACTGTGTTTGCTAAATCTGCATTTACATTGGCTATCAAATCAGCTCCGCTTAAAAGTCCGCCATTTGTACCTTTAACATATAAGATAATTCCACTGCTTGCATTCGTTGTTAATCTGAAAATAATATAGTTGGTACTAGTTGTAACAATATTAGGAGCCATTGTACCTAAGTTTATTATGTATGGAGGTGAGCTGCTCCCTGCTGTAGATGTTGCTATGTCTACATCTACTGACAGGCTAGTATTTTGTGTAGCAACCGAGGCAGATGTGCTCCAAGCAGTTTGGTTAAAAGATCCGTCGCTTACACTCAAGTTTAGAGCTGCAACTCTTAGATAGTAAGTAGTACCGGGTGTTAAACCTAAAATATTGAACCTTTGCCAAGTTGTATTTGCAGATGAACAATAACCAGCAAGAGATATCCCTTCCCATTCACATTTATAAATAAAATCAGATAGGTATAAATTATTTTTAATAACTCTGCTTACAGGATCTACATAGTATAGATTCGTTGTAAAGTTAGAGGAAGTACTCACTTGGACAGCATATCTGGTATCACTGGGATTGTCCTGAGCATTTATTAAGAACTTTGCCCTATCGTAACATCCTGGTGCCGAACAAACCTCTTGCATTCCATTACTACCAATAGAACATGTACCAGAGCTTGTACTTGTTTCAAAACAAGTCACGCTTGGAACATTTACCTCTATTGCAGTAGCAGTTCCTATAGATTGGTTGTTTGCACTAGTAGTAGTAAAGTCGCTTGCGGGTGAGGAATCGCTTAAGACAGGGTAGTTTGTGGAAACTTGTGTACCTAAGGCAGGATCTCCAATACTTGGTGATACAAGCCTATAGTTTGTTGAATCTAAATTTTGTGCAAAAATCCTAGCTGATAAGCTCAAAGAAATGCAAAGTATCGATAAGAAAAGCGGTAAATACTTCTTCATAATCCAATTTTTAATACAGATTCATACTACAGTAAACTTAACCGGAAAGGAATACCTGTAAGGATTCCTATATCTAAAAAGACGATTTTATGATATAATTACTATATATGAATAATAAAAAATTATATTCAATAACTAAGATTTTTCTCTTAATTTTATTCCTTTCTGGAACTTTTTTCATAACTAGACCTAATACAGCAATATTGTTAGCTAAAACAGCTGCGGATAATCAGATTTATGGTCCAGTTAAAGCTAATTCAGTTGAGCCAGAGGTAAAAACACCAGACTGTGATGGAGTTTGGATAAATTCAGACATAACAAAGAAAATTTTCCTTAATCCAATTTATTTAAAGGATTGGGGAGCAGCAAGTAATCCTTCTCTAATTTTAGATTCACTAGAAAACAAGAACAATTACCTAGTAATTGGACATAATATTTGTGTGGATGGTAAGTGCGATGAAGCAAGAAGTCAGTTTGCAAATATAATGAACCTTAATGTTGGAGATAAAGTATCTGCATGTATAGGTGGAGTACTTTCAACTGGATATATTTTTACTTCTGGACCAATTCCAGATACTAGAACAAGCGTAATGGGAGATTGGGAAGATTTCAAAACTGTAACAATGTTCACTTCTTATGGTGATTGTAAAGACAGCAGATGTAGTTCCACTCAACAAAGATGGATGGTAGCATTTGAAAGAGATAAATAATTGCTTTACCACCTGTAACCTTCTCATGGCACTCAACACAAATTAGAGTTACTTACTCATACGTGTGGCAGTTAATTAAGTTAGGGTTAGCAGGTTGAATGGGTAAAATCTCATTTAAATATAAATCTCCATGTATTAAAATACTCATACTTATAGACGGGGAAGTTAAAACAGAGAATACTAAAGATTAGTTACCCTCACAAGCGAATGATTTATGTAGATGTTATAATCTCTTAATGTCCAAGTTTAAACTTCCAGAAAATTACGAAGGAATTGTTTATCAAATAATTCGTCCTACAGGGTTACTAGACCCTAATATTGAGGTTCGTCCAACACTTCCGGATGCTTTTTTAGCTTTAAAGAAAAGTCTAGAGGAAAGAGATCTTAAAGATATGCCTATATTAGCAGAGGCATACTGGGAAAGAACACAGGTTCAAGACCTGATTCAAGAAGTAGAGGCAACAGTCAAAAAAGGTCTAAGAGTTTTAGTGACGACTTTGACAAAAAGAATGTCGGAAGAGCTTTCAGACTTTCTTGTAGAGAAAGGTGTTAAAAGTAAATATATTCACTCAGATATAGACACAATTGAAAGAGTTGAAATTTTAAAAGATTTAAGACTTGGAAAATATGATGTACTAGTTGGAATCAACTTACTTAGAGAAGGTTTAGATTTACCAGAGGTCTCACTTGTTGCGATTTTAGATTCAGATAAAGAAGGTTTTTTAAGATCTCAAACCAGTTTAATTCAAACAATCGGAAGAGCTGCTAGACATTCTGAGGGTAGAGTTTTAATGTATGCAGATAAAGTGACAGATTCGATGTTTGCAGCCATTTCTGAAACAAGAAGAAGAAGAGCGATTCAGGAAGCTTACAACACTGAGCACGGAATTACTCCTACGACTATAAAAAAAGAAATTCGAGACCAACTTTCGAAGTTCAAAAAAGAAGGTGCTGAGGAAGAAAAAGAGAAAGATTTACTAAAAGTTGCAGAAAGTTATAAGGCAATGCCTAAAAGAGAGAGAGGAAAGTTTATTAAAGAACTTCAAATGCAAATGCAAATATTTGCAGATATGCTGGAATTCGAAAAAGCTGCAGAGTTAAGAGATATTGTAGATGATCTAAAGAATTAGCTTCCGGCATCTTCTGGCGACAAAATTTCTCCAAAATGGTATAATACATATGTCTTAATAATTATCTCGAATTCATTTCCTGTAATTTAAGACATTTTTTCTTTAAAATCTAAATATGAGAAGAGTAACGGTTTTAGTAGGATATTATGTATCTTGCTTAAACCGTTACTCCAAAGGTGCGGCTAATTCTAGCAATGTAAGAGAAGGAATGGAATATGTTTAAATATATTAGTATTGCAATGTTGCTGCTCTTGGCAGCCTGTGGTGGGCAGTCCCCCACCAACACACCGGAATCCCCGACTTTAACACCAAGCGCAGTACCAACTCAAGAAGGGATCCCTACAACATCGTTTTCAATTCGAGTTGGTGTTGTTCCTCAAGAGTTTATTGTCAATGGTGCTATGCTTGGGGAAATTTACAGGAGTGGGAAAGAAGTCTGTTTAAGTCTGAAGACTCCTATAGAATGCAGCGTGAAGCTTCCTTATAACAAGTTTGCTTTTTGGTCTCTTGCAGAGGAACTTCGAGTATATAATTCAAGGGAAATGGCCAACGGGGACATCGTTATAACGCTAAACTCTGAGAGTGCCACTGCAATGCAGACTGAGCAAGACAAGCGATTAGGAGGAACGGAATTAAGCTATCCTGAAGGCGAAAGTACAGATGAGAACTTTGTGATCTATGTATTGTCTGAAAATGATCAACCAGTCCAATGCTTTTACGGTAGTTTTACTACTGCTGTAAAAACAAAAGAGATTCTGATACAGTTTTCTGATTTTTGGAAGGGTTACACCTTCTACGTTTTCAGTAGTTCCCCAGAGGGAGATCACAAAGCCGGGTTTTACAATGATAGTGGAGAGAAGCTGGAATTTGCGCCGATCCGTGCACAAAACCTTTCATTCGATTCGCAAAGCACGACCTGCTATGCACCGAAAAGTGCAATTGGAGGTTCGCTAGCAGGAAGTTAGTAACACAATCTCATATTTGGATTAAGGGCAGTCAGAAATGGCTGCCCTTTCCCATTTCGCTATATTAACGTAGAATATAGAAATGAAAGCCCTGATTATAGACAACCATTCAAAATATATTGAAGCTATAAGATCTTACCTTAAGGATTACGAAATAAGTGTAAAGTCTTATCTAGAAATCAATTCTGAAGATAAAAATAACTTTGATCTCTTTATACTTTCTGGTGGGTATGGAAGATCTCGAGTAAATAGTGATCCAAAAGTGAATTTTCAAGAAATAGACTTAGTAAGGAAAACTATGAGTCCAGTAATTGGAATTTGCTATGGATGTCAACTAATTGCAGAATCTTATGAAAGTAGAATTGAAGAACTTCCAGAAAAAGTAATAGCAAATAAAGAAATAGTGTTTATTAAGGACTTCCTTGATAAGAAAAAAGGTGATAAGATTGTCGTCCACGAAGAGCATCACTTCGCAATAAAGGAGTTAGGTGAGGATCTAGAAGCTTATGCAATGTCAGATAATGGTTTTGAAATTATAAAACATAAGCAAAAACAACTTTTCGGTTTCCAGTTTCACCCTGAGAGGTTCCCAGAGCTTACTCTAGGGGACGAATTATTTAGCAAACTTTTGAAAAATTTATGAATATAATATTGATAATAGTACTAATTGCAGCAGCAATTATAGGATTTATATTTATCCTAATGCTTTTTGCTCCAGAATCTAAAGGAGAGAAATGGAAACTTAGCGCTAAGACTAACTTGAATAAAATACGTGGTTTAACAACCACTAACGATGAATCTAGTTTAAAAGCTGCAGTTATGGAAGCTGATAAATTATTAGATTACGTTTTAAAATCTAAAAAGATAAAAGGCGATACCCTTGGTGATAGACTTAAGCACTCAAAGCATTTATTCAGCACAAGCTCTTATAACAGAGTTTGGGAAGTACACAAATTAAGAAATAGACTAGCGCACGAAATGGACTTTAATCCAAATGTGAACTATCTAAAGAGTTCTGCTAATAATCTTCTTTCAGAAATCTCAGATATCCTATAGTGTCACCTATGCGTGGCGATCTAATATATACTTATGGTATAATTACTACTGGTTAAACATGCTTCGGCTGATTATTCCAAAGTTCTAGAAATAGAACTGAACATTAAAAAGACACACGCTTGGATTATGCGAAAAACTCTATTTAAAATTAGAATTGAGTTTTTCGCATAATCATATTCACTTGGAGGAAAAGATGATAAGCAGAGAGTGGTTACGGTCACAATGTAATGAAGTGAGGATTGTTTTAGTTTTGATAGGAGTTATGGGCCTAACGCGGTTATCCTTGTTTATGAAGAAATTAGGGAGATAGAAATGCCCCGTCAAACTCACAGACGAACTGTTAGAGATCATAGGGATTTGTTTTTTCAGAATTTGGCAGACAAATGGCACTTCCTAACTCACAATCGTGCGTTAGGTTATGTCCTCATTGT
>JBLGEO010000061.1:0-2186 GCA_047445235.1 Candidatus Dojkabacteria bacterium
AAATCAGAAACTCGAGAGTTATCATCAAACTCATATACTCCTGGAGCACTAACTTGCCCAGAAATGTAAGCAATGCTTTTAGAGATATAATTTTCTTCCGGTTGTTGCTTAACGAATACTAGATTGCCATTAGAATCCAGGTTGTCTTTAAAAGTAATTACTAATCCTATTATCAATGTTACTAAGATAGTAAATAGAAAAAGATAGAAAATTACCTTTAAAACTCTTATAAGTTTATTTTTCATATTATCTTGTATAAACAGTTACGCTTTGAAAAGTAATCGGCTCAACTGGAGTAGGAGCCACGTTCGTAGGGTTATTAACTTGTATGCTATTTATAGCATCTATTACCTCTTTTCCGGAAGTAATTTCTCCAATAATTGTATATTCACCATCTAGAGATGGTAACCTAGAATCATCTGAATTCGCTGTTACAATAAAGAATTGAGAGCTGTTTGTATTAGGTCCGCCATTAGCCATTGCAACTGAATATTTTTTAAATTTTACAGTCTCCAAACCTGCTTTTGACAAGTATCCAAGGGTAGAAAGTCTGCTTCTTTGATCTTTAGATAAGTCTAAAGCATCCCAATTAGATTCATCATTAATCAAGTAACCTGTTCTTCCCTTACCATCGTCGTTGGGATCACTATTTAAAGTATTTCTATCTCCACCTTGAAGTAATAAGTTAGGAATCAATCTATGGAATTTTGTATCTGTGTAGTATCCATTCTGAGCTAAGAAAACAAAGTTGTTTACGTTCTCGGGAGCTTTGGAAGCGTTTAGAGCAATTGTAAAAACTCCTTTATTTGTATGGACCTCTGCATAGTAATCTAAACCTTTATTTATTGTGTATGCTGGAGTGTTATTAAACTTAGTGCTTTGAAATAGTAGACCAATATTCCCAGTTCGGACAATAGGTACAAGAATGTTTATTGATGCTGCAATAAGTACAGCAAAAAATATCAGTATTCCTATTAGATAAAGCCAAATTTGGTTTTCTTGTTTAAACATTTGATTATAAATTATTACTAAATTTATCTGTCAAATTTAGTTTGCCGTATATGCTCAAAAATTACAATAGCAGTAGCAACACTCATGTTGAGTGAATTTATTTTACCAAATTGGGGAATTTCTGCAATTATATTACATTCTTTTTTTACTGGGTCACTAAGACTTTTATCTTCACCACCAATAATAAATAGGCAGTTATTAGAAAGTTTAGACTCATAAAGATTTTCTCCACCTCTTTCTATCCCAATAATATCAAATGCTTCTTTTTTTAACTCTTTTATCGCTTGAAATATTGGGTATTTAATTACTGGAATACTAAATATAGCTCCAGTAGAAGTCTTAGCAATAGTTGGGGTGATATTTAAATGATTTGGAAGGATAACTCCCGCAAATCCAGCGCATTCAGCTGTTCTAATAATTGCACCTACATTCTGTTCGAATGTAGACTCACTTATATAAACAAAAGATTTGTCCGGATTTAATGTAAGAGCTTCTCTTAGAGTAGAAGCTCGATAGTCAACCTCTAAAGCAATATTTTGAGTTTCAACAGAATGAGCTAGGATAGATATGTGTTTACCATTGGTTTTGATAATCTCAACACCTTTAAGTCTTGCTAGCTCTAGAATATTAAAGATCTTTTCGTCTTCTTTAATATTTTCATCAAGATAAAGTTTGGAACACTTGTAAGTGGAAAGTAATGCTTCTGTGACAGTATTTCGTCCGTAAACAAGCATTATATTAAATTACCAAAAATAGGGTAGTGTTATTAGAATAACAAGCTCTGCTTATTACAAAGTAACAAGCTTTGCTTATTACAAAGTAACAAGCTTTGCTTATTTAGCTGCTTCAACTTCGGCCATCTTTCTAAGCTTCTTATAAGTCTTCATAGAAACTTTTACTCTTTTAGTTTCGCCGTTTACAGTCAACTTAACTTTTCTCAAGTTAGGTTTCCAAGTTCTTTTTGTATTTGGTGCTTTGAATCTCCAAACTCCTCCTCCTCCTGAAGATCCACGTCTGTGTTTATGGTTTCCACCAAAACCAGTCTTTTTTCCTGTTAACTCATCAACTCGTGCCATATTTAAAACTTAATCAAATTAGTAATAAGGATTTTAATCAATTTCCGCTAACTTTACAAGTCTAAAATATGATATACTTCAAAAGCTCAAAAGGCTGAC
>JBLGEO010000062.1:0-8521 GCA_047445235.1 Candidatus Dojkabacteria bacterium
CGTATCTCAGTCCCAGTCTGGCTGACCATCCTCTCAGATCAGCTACCCGTCATAGACTTGGTAAGCCATTACCTCACCAACTATCTGATAGGACGCAGGCCCATCCCAAAGCGACGAATCTTTACTCCGAAGAGACTATCCGAAATTACCCCACCTTTCGGTGAGCTATGTCAGACTTTGGGGGAAGTTCCTACGTGTTACTCAGCCGTTTGCCACTACGAATCAATCGTATTGCTACTCATGATTCATCGTTCGACTTGCATACCTTAGGCACATCGCTAGCGTTAATCCTGAGCCGGGATCAAACTCTCCATAAAATATTATGTTAAGACCGAAGTCTTAACTTTTAATTCTATTAAACCCAATACTAAATAAATTTAGTATTGAAATTTTCTGTTATAGAAAATAATATGCATATCCCTATACATATTCAAAACATTTGACCACAAACCTATTTATAGTTTGTAATTTTATTATTGGAAATTGACAGTTTCCTTGTCATTTTTAAATCTTCAAGTATCCCAAAACAACGCAATAAAAATTCGGTATTACCGAATCTGTATAAGTGTTTTTTAATGTTTGGAATTTCGCTTCTTATAACCTTTTTATTGATAGTAAGATAAGCGGTGATGTGATTATATCGAGCGAAGGGGCACTAAGTCAAGGAGAAAATTGACAAAATTTATATGTTTTTAAAACTTCAAAAGTTCGTAGAAACTATCTCTCGTTTTCCCTACCTGTCTTATTATTTTCATCTTTTCTAACTTCTCCATATCTCTTCTCAAAGTTCTAGAAGTTACATCTACAAATTCCGATGCCATTTCTGTCATATTCATCTTCCGCTTACTGTTAAGTATAGACAAAATCTTATCTTGTCTTTCATTAAGTTCAGATACAACATTTAACGCTGCAACCTTTTTCTTAATTTTTTTCTCGGTTTTTTTCACATCTTTAGATATGTCTGCCACAGCTTTCTTGACTGGTTTTCCTGCCTGCTCTATGGCATGGTCAACCTTAGCTAAATAAGCTTTTAAATCTCGAACTGGTTTTACCTTCTCTAATTGCTCTGCTTTCTTAGATATTATTTCTTTGTTAGTCCAGTCTAGATCAGACCACCCCATCTCTCCAAAACCATTATCTTCAACAGAGTCTATAGTATCTTCAACATATTTCTTAGTAGATTTAAGGACCTTCTTTACTTTCTTAGAGTTCTTATCGAAATCTGAAAAGAAGAAGATTGCTAATCCTCCGGATAATATTAATGCCAATACTAATAGAATTTTTTTCATATACTATTCTTCATCTTCCTCTTGATCTTCTTCTAGAGGATTGTAAACTACATCACCTAAGTTTTGTTGCTCTTCTGGTAAAATCTTGTTATCTACTTCATCAATTGCAGCTTCAGTATCTAATGGATTATCTGAAGGTTCATCAGTTACGATCGTTTCGTCATCCGGATCCTCATTTAATGCATTTATGCCTGCATCTAATGGTGCGTCTTCTGGATTTAAATCATCTTGATTATCTACCCCATCAGAGAAATCATCTCCTGCATGTAAAGGAGTTGTATCTTCATCTCTAGATGCATCTGAATCATCATTTAGTATTGCTGTTTTTTTATCTTCGTCGCTCATAATATTGTTTTAATTTAAAGTAATTTTTTCTAAGCTACCCCACCTTTTTCCTAATGCTACTTCAACTTTATAAGCAACTCCTAAGTCAAATGGGTTACACATAACATCATAGACTTTTTTAATAAATTCGGCAATATTTTTATCCTCTTTTGAGTTACCTTTTATTTCAAACAAGAACTCATCATGTATCTGTAATAGCAGTTTAGCATCAAATTCGGACAATATGTCCGAAAGCCTACTCATAGAGATTTTCATGATATCTGCAGCAGTACCTTGAATAATAAAATTAAATAACTCTCTCTCCGCAGCTGCCTTTAAATTTCGATTGTTTGATTTAATCATATCGCTATACCTTCTTCTTCCCAATGCTGTTTCTGTAAATCCAGTAATCTTTGCCTCGTTAAGAACGGTATCCATGAAATTCTTTACACTCGCATACTTTTCGAAATACTTACTTATAAATAAAGAGGCCATATCTCTAGGGATTTTCATCCTATCCGACAAACCAAAAGATGATATCCCGTATATAATCGAGAAGTTAATAGTTTTACCCTGATCTCTTTCTTCAGGTGTTATTGAATTAATATCCTTTCCAAAAATCTCACTCGCCGTAAGCTTATGTACATCACTGTTACTGTTAAAACTTTCTATCATTACTTTTTCACCAGACATCGCTGCAAGAATTCTTAGTTCCTGTTGTGAATAGTCGAAAGATATAAAAGTATTACCTTCCTCTGCAACAAATGCATCTCTAATATTAATATCCCTGACTGAACCCTTAGGAATATTTTGAAGGTTTGGATTTTTAGATGAGAACCTTCCGCTTATTGCTCCAAGTTGATCAAAAATTCCATGGACTCTATAAGTTTTATTATCTATATATTCTGGAAGTGGTTTTAAATATGTAGAGAGAATTTTATCTAGCTCTCTATATTCTAAAATATGCTCGATAATTGGGTCGACTCCAGCAAGATAATTTAGTGACCTTTCATCTGTTGAGTATGCTCCAGATTTTGTCTTTCTTCCTCCTGATAAAGATTTTTCTACAAATAAAATCTCTCCTACTTGTTTTGGTGAATTTATATTGAATTCATGTCCAGCATCTTTGTAGATGGCTTGTTTTACAGACTCTTTAAGTGACTCAAAATTGGACATATAGTTTCCAAGTATTTGAGAATCTAGCTTGATTCCATTCATTTCCATCCTGCAAACTATTGGTAAAACTTTATGTTCGAGCTCTATAACTTGTAGAAGTTTTTGAGAAGATTCTAGCTTTTCTGAGATACCTTCTGAAAGGTTTTTCAAAGCAATCACATCCTTAAGAACATCTGCCATATATTCACCTCCCAAGTAGTGCATGACCTGACTTAAACCGTAACTGGACTTTCCACCAGATAAAAGAACTGCATAGATTCCAGTGTCTTTAAAACTCGAAAAATCCCAATCAATCCCTAAGTTCTTAGATGTATGTATTAGTTTTTTTAAGTCATAAGTTAATATATCCTTACCATTAAGCTTATCTAAGAAGACTTTAAGCTGATTTGGAGACACCTTAAATACTAGTTCAGACGAGTCAGTCATAAAGTAAAGGTTTGCTAGGTTCCAGAGCAATGGGCTTTCGTTAATATTTTCATATTCACCTAACATAAAGACTTTCTCACCTTTAATCTCGTTACCTGTCCAATTTACACACTCTACTTCTGGTGCTGCATCGAAGAAGCTTGGAGATAAGTCACTTACTATCTCCTTATCCGTTACCTCATATATTTTTGCGAACTTTTCCAATTTACTTTGAAGACTTTTAAACTGTAAATCATCAAACATTTTTTTCACTCTTACTATATCTACTCCGCTAAATTTAGATAGCTCTAAGTCGAAAACCACAGGTATATCACGCTTTACAGTTGCCAAATCCTTGGACAGCATTGCCAGTTCTTGATTCTCAATTAGTTTATTCTTATATCTATCCTTCACTCGTTCAATATTCTTGTACACGTCGTCAACTGTTCCAAACTCGGTTATTAATTCTATGGCACCTTTTGGGCCAATGCCTCTAACTCCAGGAATGTTGTCCGAAGCATCTCCAGCGATTGCTTTATAGTCCGGTACTTGGACAGGTTTAATCCCAAGCTTTTCTACAACATCTTTCGCTTCAAATAATCTAGATTCTGAGAATTTCCTTCCAGCAAGATAAACACTTGTATCCTCATCGACAAGTTGAAATAGATCTTGGTCTCCAGTTACAACTATTGTCTTTGCCCATTTTCCTGAATAAGAATGATCGATTGTAGAGATGATATCGTCTGCTTCTATCCCATCAATTTTTAATAATGGTATTTGAAAAATTTTAAGCATCTCCTCTATTCTAGGAATTTGAGATGTCATCATGTCGTCTGCAGAATCTCTATTTGCTTTATAAAAAGAATAGTCTGCTTCTCTTGCAGTGGCTCCCTTAGAATCCATTACAGCAATTACATTCGTCGGCTTAAACTTCATTAGGACATCCAAAACTAGACTTGTGTATCCATAGACAGCATTAACTGGTTCTCCGGATGATGTAGTTAATGAGGCTGGGAATGCGAAGTAAGCTCTATATATTAAAGCGTGTGAATCGATTATTAAAAGTGTTTTATCTTTATCGGCCATGTCGTTTTATTAATATTCTGAATTATAGCAGAAACAAAAAAATCCCGATTGCTCGGGATTTAAAAAAGGTTTTATTTTATTGTTGTTATTTCTTCGTTTTGCTTAACATTTCTAGAAGAGTGTACTTTATTGAACTACCGTCTGCTGGTGGGTTAATTACAGTCTCTTTTCCAACCAATAATACGTATTCGTAGCCAGCCTCATAGTTAAACCCTTCAATTTGATCGTAAAAGTATAAGAACTGTCCTTTCTGGTTATATTGAATCTTGTAACATTCCATTGGTCCAGAACCTGTGCATGGATATTTATTACTATCGATTGTGAATATTTCCTTATCAGATGAGTCTAGCAAATACAGGTAATCTACTATTTCAGATGGTGCAGAAGTTGTAGCGGAAACTGGAGCTGGAGTAATAATGATTTTTTTAGCAGGAGTATTTTGTAGTGTTACTAGTAAAAAGAATACAAAACTTGTTAATACTATTACAACTCCTATTAAGGATATTATTATCTTCTTACTATTCATATATGGTTTTCACTAAAGATTATAAAAAGTATAACAGAAAAAAAAGAGCCTTTCGGCTCTTTTCTACTTACGTTTACTTATTTAAAGAAAGCTTCAAACTCCTCTTTCGTTAGTACTTCCTTACCTAATAATTCATTAGCAACTAAGTCTAACTTATCTCTGTGATCTGCAAGAATTTTCTTAGCATTCTTGTAAGCATCTCCAATGATTGTTCTTACTTCCAAGTCTATTTCTTCTGCAGTTTTTTCGGAATATTCTTTAGTATTACTATAAGCATATCCTAGATATTCATTCTCTTCAAAGTCTCCGTATTGGACCAAGCCAAGCTTTTCGGACATTCCGAATTTCTGAATCATTCTTCTTGCCATTGCAGTTGCTTTTTCAATATCGTTAGATGCTCCAGTTGAAACGTCAGCCAAAGCCTCTTCTTCTGCAGCCCTACCTCCTAGACTTACAGTGATATCTGCAAGAAGCTTTCTTTTAGACATTATGTACTCGTCGTTTTCTGGAAGGAACATTGTGACTCCACCGGATGAACCTCTGGATGTTATTGAGATCTTATCTACTGGTGTTGACTCTGGTGTATATTTAGAGACAACAGCATGTCCAGCCTCGTGATAAGCAACAAGCTTAAGTTCGTTGTCTGTTCTCTTTCTAGATTTCTTAGCTGGGCCAAGAATAACCTTTGTAACAGCTTCTTCAATATCGTCTCCACTTATTTTCTTTTTGTTTGCTTTTGCAGCTATGATTGCAGATTCGTTCATTATGTTCTCCAGATCAGCTCCAGTGAATCCTACAGTTCTTTTAGCAATCTTTTCAAGATTTACTGTTTCGTCTAATGGCTTATTTTTACTGTGAACCATTAGGATTTCTTTTCTACCTTGCATGTCTGGAAGTTCAATTCTAATTTGTCTATCAAATCTTCCAGGTCTTAAAATAGCTGGGTCTAATACATCTGGTCTGTTTGTTGCAGCCAAGACAATTACATTAACGTTCTTTTCAAAACCATCCATCTCTACAAGGATTTGGTTTAGTGTCTGCTCAGTTGTACCAGATTGTATCTTTGTACCTCTCTTTCGAGCTACAGCGTCGATTTCGTCTATGAAAATTAACGATGGTGCAGCCTTCTTTGCCTTAGCAAAAAGATCTCTTACTCTAGATGCTCCAGCTCCAACCAACATCTCTTCAAACTCAGATCCAGATGTATGGAAAAATGGAACTCCTGCTTCTCCTGCGATTGCTCTTGCAAGCAATGTCTTACCTGTTCCTGGAGGTCCAACCATAAGAATTCCTTTTGGTATTCTAGCTCCAAGCTTTCTGAATTTTGATGGCATTTTTAGGAAGTCTACAACCTCGTTTAACTCTTCTCTAGCTTCATCTATTCCAGCAACATCTTTAAATGTAGTATCTGTTTTAGATCCAAAGAACATCTTTGCCTTACTTTGACCAAACTGCATAATACCCATTCCACCTCCACCTTGCATGCTTCTATAGAGCATTATTGCAATTACTACAAATCCAACAAGAGTTAGGATAGTTAGAACATCACTTAAGTTAATGCCTTCTGGAATATTTGCAGAAACAATCTCGAAAGAGTCATCTGAAAGCTTGATTCCTTCCTGCTGTAATAATGTTGTGAATGATGAGATTACAGGTGTCCAATCTAAGAAAGCCTTCTGTACTTTATCTGTACTAACCTTTCCGATTACTGAGTTATCTAAACTAAAGACAGTGCTAATTTGGTTATTAGCTATTCTATCATTTAAGTTAGCAGCTTGAGTTTCTTCTGCTGCAAACCTTATTTTGCTTACTGTAATGTTTAATATTGAGAGATCAACTCCTTTATCTGCAAGCTTTTGCATAAAATCTGCTTCGCTTGTTCCTCTTACAAGAATATCTTTCTGGTTGTATCCTCTAATACCTATTAAGTATGTATCTCCAATAACAATTTCAGATACTGTCCCACTTCCCCTATTTAGTAATGACCTTATTTGAGTTAATAAATCTTGAGAAGTTAGAGATTTAATGAATGTATTTACATCCATAATATCGAATGTACCTTCTGCAACACTAGATAACTTAACATCAGGATTCTTTAAAGTTACTTGAGACTTATCGTCTTTAACTTCTACGTATGTTTTTCCGACTGCTAGTACCTTACCGTCATTTTGAATAGCTAGCTGAGAGTACTTATTATCTTTTACACCTGCAACTAAAGTATTTAAGTTTATCTTTCCAGTAGATACATCTCTATTTGTAAACTGTAAAATAAAGAATGCAATTAGTATTACAGACACAATAAGTATAAGGGGGTTTATTCTAAGAGAAAAAACTCTTGGACCCTTCTTCTTGTTGTTTAGCTGCACTATCTTCTTAGCAATATCATCTGTGAATACATCGAGATCTTTCTTGGAGTTTTCTGGTTTTGGTTGTTTATTTTCTTCCATATTTGATTTTATCACTGTATGTATTTTATAGAGAAATAATCGGGGAATACCTTAATAATAAATGATCCTTCATATCAGAGGACAGGATCGAACTGTCGACCTCGGGCTTATGAGTCCCGCGCTCTAACCAACTGAGCTACTCTGACATTTTTGACTGCTTCGATTTTAGCAAAAAGGAGCAAAACTTGCTAACTGTTACGCTTGTTTTCTTACTGGATATATAGAGTATAATAAAGAATACTCTTTTATGATAAGACTTTATGGCAAAAGGTGTTGATATTTCTGAATTTCAAGATGATGTAGATTTTGATTCCTTAAAGGCTCAAGTAGATTTTGTATTTATTCGATCTTCCTTTGGAGTTGGGTATACCGATAATAAATTTGAAAGAAACAAAACTGAGGCTCGAAGAGTTGGTCTAGCCAGAGGATTTTACCACTATGCTTATCCTCAATATAATTTACCAGAAGAAGAAGCCAGCTACTTTCTTTCAGTCTTAAACGATCTACAAAAAGATGAGTTAATGGTTTTAGATTTTGAAGAGTCATGGAATGGAAATAAGGTTGATTGGTGCTTTAGGTTTCTTAAACTTATCCAAAACACACTTGGATTTAAACCGGTTCTATATATAAACTTAAATACAGCAAACTCAGAGAATTGGACTACTGTTGTTAATGGAGATTTTGGTCTTTGGATTGCTCTTTGGGATAATGACAGTGCGACTGCACCAACCACTTCTTGGCCAGTAGTAGCATTAAAGCAGTATAGCTCTACTGGAAGTATTCAAGGAGTAAATGGTAGTGTTGATTTGGATGTATTTTTTGGAGATTTAACTCTTTTTAAAAAATATGGATATCAACCGAATAACAATAAACCATCTTCAACACCGATTAATATCAAACTCCCTGTTTCAAATTCACAAGAAAAGTCCCCACCTGCATACATAGTTAGAAGAAACTCACTGAATGGTTTTAACTTGCTAGATATATTTCGAAGCTTGTTGAATCTACTTTTAAAGTTTATTGGGAAGACAGAAATCTAACAAAAAAGCCCCTATTAACGTATAGGGGCTTTTGGTTGCGGGGGTCCGATTCGAACGGACGACCTTCAGGTTATGAGCCTGACGAGCTGCCACTGCTCTACCCCGCGGTATTTGTTTAAGGCAGAGAGATTTTATCAGAATATGGCAACTTAATCAATGTCTTGAGCAGTTTAGGTAAATGAGTTAATAATTCCCGAGCTACTAGTTTTTGATTAATTTTACCCACCA
>JBLGEO010000063.1:0-6893 GCA_047445235.1 Candidatus Dojkabacteria bacterium
CAAACATAAAATATACAACTCCTATAAAACTAAAGAAGAGAATACTCATTGGGATCGCAGAAATTAGAACATCTTTAAAGAAAGATATTTTCTGTTGAACTTGCTGCCTAGTAAATATAACTACATAACTTGGTGCACTTGTCCCTAAGAAACTAAATATTAAAGTAGAAGAGGGTGTTAGCGGAATATTTCTTCTAATTAATGCAAAGAATACTGCCATTAGTATTGCAAAAAAAGACTTTACTAAAAACATTTTAGTAGAAATTTTTAGATTGAAAAGAATATTATCACCTTCGAAAAATATTTCTGGAATCTTCTGGTAATTATTATTTAGTAAAACTATATCTGCAACATCTCTTGCAATCTTCGCACCACTTTCCATAGCTATAGATACATTGGCTGCTTTAAGTGCAAGTACATCATTAATACCATCACCAACCATAGCAACAGATTCGCCTTGGCTTTTTAGAATATTTATTATTTTTAATTTATCTTCTGGCTTTGCTCTCGTAAAGATAGATTTTGTGAGAACTAGTTCTATCAGATCTGCGTTATTTTCGTCAGCTAAATCTCCTAGTTCGGATAAATCAACTACTTGGTCTACATCTAAATTTAATTTCTGAATAATTCTAGTTACAGAAACTTTACTATCACCAGAAATAATTTTCACTTTAATTCCCTGATCTGAGAATGATTTTAGAAGATTTCCAATCCCTGGATTTAAAGTTTCTTCTATAACAAATACAACAGCCTTACTTGTTTTAAAGTTGAGTGGTTTTTCTGTTGAGATTTTAGAAGATTCATCTTCAAAATAAAGACCTAGCAAAACTCTTGCTCCTTCGCTTTCCTTTTCTGCAATTAATTCTTCTAATTTCTTCTTATATTCACTTTCAACATTGCCAATTAATACTGATGGTGCTCCAAGTGTTAACACAATTCTTTTCTTTCCAAGATTACCAACAACTTGGCTATACTTTTGTTTAGAAGTGAAAGGTACTTGATCAAATTTTGTAATTTCTGAAGTTTTAAATTCTTTATAGTATTTATTAATCACTTCTTGAGTTTTATTTACACCAACAAGTTTTTCTCTTACAGAATTATAAAAGGATCCAAAAGCCTCTTCCTTAACATTAAAGTATTGAACATCTTTAATTTTCATTTCGTTTGTTGTTATAGTCCCTGTTTTGTCTAAACATATCGCAGTTACATTAGACAAATCTTCAATACTTCCACCTTTCTGTACTAAAACACCTTTCCTATACAACTTAGTAATCGAAATTGTGAATGATAAGGTAAATAAGAAAATTAGAGTTTGAGGAATTATTAAGGTAATAGATGTTGTTAACGCTAGTAGGCTTGTTTGTTGGCTGGATCCAATGCTTTGACTGGATAAATAACTTATTACTCCACAAATTAAGGAAGCAACAACTAAAAAAGAGATCAACTTATCTGAGTTTGTTTGTAATGGACTTTTATTTTCTTTGTATTTAGATGCTTCACTTCCCAACTTGTTTAAGTAGTTACTTTTACCAACACTTTCTACTTTGTAATAGCAATTTCCAGTGATAATAAAACTTCCAGAGAAAACATGTTCTTTTTCGTGTTTTCTAATGTAGTTAGATTCTCCAGTGAGCATTGAGTCATCTACTTGAAGGTAGTTTTCTTCTATAATTTCACCGTCTGCAATTACACTTTCACCTTCATTTGCCTTAATAATGTCACCTTGAACAACTTCACTAACTGCTAAAGTTACTTCTTTTCCATCTCTTAAAACTATAGCTGTAAGCTGAAATTGAGACTTTAATTTGTCTAAAGTTCTCTTAATTCGAATCTCGTCTAGTGCAGAAATTACAGTATTTACGACCAAAAAAGTTGTAAACGCAAAAATATCTGTCCACAGTTGAAAGCTGGCAAGACCAACTAGCAAAGGGAATACAACGACATTGATTAAGCTGAATACATTCTTAAAAACTATTCTCGCGTAAGAAGGAGAGTAGGAGTCTATAACAGTATTCGATAAACCAAGTGATTTTTTCTGTGCTACCTCTTTTGAAGTTAAACCAACAATATTTCTCATTTTAAACAGGAAATTCTAATATCTGTTAATATTATCATAAGCTGATTGCTTAATGAACCCATTAACTTAATACAAATTATGAAATATCCGGACGAAAAACTAATTTTAGAAACAGTAGGAGAATACTCTAAAAACAAAAAAATTGCAGACTTAACTGGTCAAGATGGTGCATATTCGATTGTTGCCTTAGAAAGTGGAGCTAAAGAGGTAATAATTAACGAGGAGAGAGTAGAGGTTCTAGATACAATTTCAAAAGATTTGCCATTTAAGATTATGGACGTAAATTTAGATGCTTTCTTAGACCTATGTGACGAGACGAATGAAATGTTCGATATGATTATTCTTCACAGCGATAGATTTCCAAAAGATTTTGACCTACAACGAGATCATAAAGAACTTATTAGAAGAATACAAAATAGAATTCTTAATGATGCTGGGATTTTATTCTTTATCGTTAGAAATAATTCTTTTGTATTAGATACATACTTGAAACCAGGCGCTGATAAGCTAACAAAGAAATTGAATCTTGATGAGAGTAATAAAGCTTTTCAGGTATGGGCATTTTACAACTAAAAGCATACTTTTATTTGACAGCTTTCATAAAGTAATACAATGGCAAATTATAATGTCAAAGACTATGATGATCATGATCAATTTGGGATTGATAGAGATGGTAGTTATGACCATACAGCAAAAAGACTTGCATTATCTATTGAAGAATTAGATAAATTAATTGAAGGTAAATTTGTTCTTGACCTGGGAAGTGGTCCCGCCTTATTTGCAAAAAGATGCTACATTAAGGAAGTAAAGGATAGTAGCTATAAAGGTCCGAAGAAGGTCGAATCTATGAATATTAGAATTAATGACCCCAAATATGTAGACTCCTATAAGCATCGAGACGGAGATTTAAAGTTCAGTAAAATTAATATCCAAACAGAATCTTTTCATATTCCAATATTAGGTACCGAAGGGGTAATGGATGACGATATAAAGAATGCTATAGAACGAGCTGAAGACAACTTTTCATCTTTAGATTGGAATGACCTAATAAAGCTTCCCCTCAATATTTATGATGTAATAATTTCACATAATGGATTTCCATACTACTCCGATTTAGATGCTGAATTCATAGTACAAGATAATAAATGGTTTAAAAGTAAAATTACAGTTTCCGATAAAGACTTAGGAGTATTTAAAGGAATAGGACATGTACTTAAACCAGGTGGAATTGCTTATCTGACACCAAATCATAAACTAAACATTGAGAAGTGGAATAACTCTGACTCTAATGATAAACAAGAAATTATTGATACTTTAATTAGTGTAGGTTGTACTTTCGAATTTGTAAATAATCAAGGGAAGGATTTGATTGTAATAAGAAAATCCTAATAGCTCTAATGCCCCTTCCTCAATTCATACATTCTCAAGATTTCATCTGTAGTATTTGGTAGATCTTTATCTCTTCCCCATTTCTTAATTCTTGGGAATCTGATTGAAAGACCTTTCTCTGGATCATCTCCTTTTACTTTTGCTGGTTGTCCTTGTGCTGCAGTATGGTTAGGGCTTCTTGTAATCTCGTCCGCAACTATTTCCATAATTATTTTTGGTTCGATCCAAACATCTGGGAACAAAGTTTTTGCAACAACATATTGAGCAGGTAGTTCGTCTTGCTTAATAAACTTAACTTTCTCCATATCTTCAAACATTTTTGGAGCTTCGTCATCTTTAAATCCACTTCCTACTTTTCCAATGCTGTAGTATTTATCGTCTTTTGGATTGTAAACTCCTGCGAGTAGAGCACCAAAACCGCTTTTGGATCTTGCACCTTGACCATAGAAATAACCCATTACAACAACATCAATCGTGTCGACAAGTTCTGTTTTTGTATTTGCTTTTAATTTAATCCATTTAAAGTTTCTAGTTCCTGGATCGTAGTTTGTACCTGGCTGCTTAGCTATAATGCCTTCAAGTCCCATTCCAACTTTATCTTCAAAGAATGCTTCTAACTCTTCCGCAGACTGCATTTGCTTTGTCTCTAATAAAGTTAAAGCACTTTTTTTACCAAATAAGCCTTTTAGAATTTCTACTCTTTCTTCTACAGGTTTTCTTGTTAAATCTTCTCCGTTAAGATAAAGAACATCAAAGCACATTGCCCTTACTGGAATATCTTTAGAAAAGCTTTCTATATCATTTTTTCTTCTTCTCTTCATTGTGTCTTGATATGTTCTATAAGAATCTGAAACTTCATCAAAACCTATAATTTCTGAATCTAGTATTATCGATTTAACTCCCAAGTTTTTTACTGCATCAATAATTTCTGGGAACTGATCTGTTAAACTTTCCATATTTCTACTGAATATTGCTGCATTATGCTTATCATCCAAATGAATTTGTCCTCTAAGACCGTCTAACTTTGGCTGAACAATTGTATTTGGCATTCTTTCCCAAACTGCAGCAGCACTAGATTCTCTTTCTACCAACTTAGAAGCAACAGGAGTTAAAGGCATTATTTTAATATTATCTAAAACTTCTTTCACTTTGTCTTTTGATGTTCCTAAAACAATCTTGGCTAAATCTCCAACATCTGCTCTTGCACCAAAAGCTAAATCAATATCTGCTCTCAGAGATTTATCCCCAGTCACATACCAGGACAAAGCGTCTAGGATTGTTTTCTCGCTAAATCCAATTCTTAAATCTCCAACAATAATTCTAGAAATATATTTTGCACTTAATGCTTCTACTTTGCTTATGATTGATTTATAAAGATTAACTTTTTCTTCTTGTGAACCTTTGCCTTCCATCTTCGCAAGCTTTTCTAAAGCATTGTAAATATCTATTACACTTTCTAACTTAATCACTTCGTGATCTTCTGTTTGTAGACTTTCGTTTACTACTTCTTTGGATTCTGATTTTAATTTAAATGCAACAAGACCTATATCTCCAAGCTGACCTAAAATTTTTTTAGGATCTTCGGAGTAACTTTGAGAAAGTCCTTTTAAAATCATTTTGTCCGAAAAACCAAACTCTAATGGAACAAACTTTGGGGCTAGTCTTCCAAGTAGGAAATACATAATGTGTTTTGCTTCTTCTGGAGTAGAGGTCTTTAAAAATTCTGCAAGACGAACAGTAATTTCATTTCTTCCAGAAACTTGTTCTACATCATTTAAAAATTTTGCAAATTCAATAAATTTCATAGTTATGGGTTAATAATTCTTCAGAATTTTAACATTTTATTTTAATATTGTTTCGAGTTACGAGTTGCGGGTTACGTGATGAATCTCATTCTTATTCCACCAGAAACTCGTAACCCACAACTCGTAACTAAGTCGACTGCCAGACGAACAATAGTGCCACTTTGAAAAGCGTTTACTGCGACAAGATGATTATTGGTGGGCTAAAGCCAAGAAAATCTAAAAAGCTCGCATTCTGCTTGCTTAAGATTTGGCCTGTAGAGTCCTTAAGTTTGCCTCTTAATTGCATCTACATAGAATGTAAAACTTGCAAGCCTTCCATCAGTTAGTTTTGCTCTTCCATTAAGAATATAAATTGGATATGCAAAGCCAGTCCACTCATCTGGTTCGTAGAAACCAAGCTCAGTTTTTCTTGCGTCGACAATAAAATTGTCAACAGATATTTTTACATATGGTTCGAAGTAATCAGTACCTTCTGCAGCAAGTGCTACAAGCGATCCTTGACCATTTATCACTTTGGTTAGCGCTTCATCAGGAGTAATAATCTGATAAATACCTTTAGTACCATAAGTATAATTTACAAAGTTCATTTCGAATAAGTCTCTACTTAAATTAGAAAGATCGTTAGAAACCGCTGCATTAAACTCACCAACCCTTGGATCAGTCTTATATACAAAACCCGTTACTGCTTGTGGTTTTATTTCACCAGTAAGTAATTTAGGTTGATCTGCCTGTGGTTTTAAATCTGCAAGTGCTAACTTTCTATAAACATTCAATTTCACATAATTTGCTACTTTAGAGTCTTGCGTTTCTGTTATATCTCCTTGATCAGATCTAACAATATATCTTGCATCAATCTTAGGACTTGTAAATCCGAATCCTGTTGAAAATAGAAGTGAGCCTAATACTGTTGGTACCTTTGCTATATATGAATTAATATCCGGAAGCATTGTTTTTTTCTTTCTTGCATCCACATTATTTTCGTAGATTGTTGAAAAAGACCAAACTTGTGAAAGTCTATTAAAGTTTAGGGTCTTTGATTGGTCTGATGTTGTCCACTTGTAATCATTGTTACCAATTTGCTTAAGATTCACTACAGTAAAACCAACGTTTTTTGCAGTAAGGCTTGCGTTTTCTACTGTGTTCGATTTTTCTCTTGGTTCTTCAATTGTATAGACATAAGATACATCTGGAAATGCTAAAGGACTAATACTATCCACTGTTACATTTTTAATATCAACTTGAATTCCTGGAATATTGGGAGCCTTAATATCACCAAGCGCCTTATCAGCATCGAGGTAAAATCTTCTTGTAGAAGGAGGTGGAAGAATAGTTTGATTTCTTATTTTTATAAAAGTATCAATTAGAATTATTGCGACTGCAACACCTAATACAACCACTACGCCTTTTCTTGCATTGTTTGAAGCTACGTAAAGACTTGCCATTTGAATAGTAATGAATGTAAATACAACTCATATTATCAGTAAGAGACAAACAAGACAATTTAGACTTTATTAAATTTATCTATAAAAAATTTCCATAGTGATTGAAATACTCTATAATAGATCTGATAACTAAAAAACATTTAAATAGAGTTCGTTTTGAAGCAATCAATTATCACGACT
>JBLGEO010000064.1:0-3715 GCA_047445235.1 Candidatus Dojkabacteria bacterium
TCCACGTTCGTAATCTATACCTAAGCTTTTCGATGCACCTTCACCTAGTAAGGCAGGAAATCTACTAATTAGAAGAAAGTCACCAGTATAGAAATTGGATCTCATGGATGGTCCATCTACAAGGTTTTGTCCTAAAATTGTAAACCAAGAAACTAAAAGAACAATTGCTACTACGGCAATAACTGTAATAATTCGAGAAAAGGCTTGTCCTTTTGGAGCCGGTTTGGGCTCGTTTGAAAAGAACGGATTGGATTCCGGGTTATTCATAGTAATTTTTAATTATTTATTCTTGTTAATTCTACATCAAAAACTAAATCCGCATTTGCAGGAATTGCTGGTGGACTTCCAGCTTCTCCGTAACCTTGTGCTGAAGGAATCTTCAGTCTTCTAATTTCACCAACTTTCATTCCTACAACTCCCTCGCTCCAACCAGAAATAACACCTGTACCTACAGTAAATGTAAGTCCTGTTGTACTGCTTGTAAAGGATTGGTCAAATAAAACACCAGTTTCTGCTAACCAACCTTTGTAGTTTACAGTTATATTATCACCAGTTTTTACAGCAGGAGAGTTTGCATCAGTTGTCTCAGTCTTTGTCTCAGTTACAACTTTATCTAGTTTTGTAGTCAACTTTTCAAGATTGTCCGTAGGTTGGTCTTTTAGTTTGCTTTGAAACAGGCTGTAGTTAACATATCTCTGGTTGGCAACCGTAGTTCCGCCAAAAACTAAAACACTTGCAAATAAGGCCAAAATTAAAAATGATGCAATTACAGATCTCTGATTCATAAGTTAGTTATAAATATTTAAATTCCCGAAATTATATACAATCACTTGACTAACTTCCAGGATAATTCTATCATAAAGGCAAATTATATATTATTTTATCAAGAATATGAACGATTTAATGTCCAAGGCAAACATGAAGCTAGGTGCTACATTTGGCGTACCAGCAGGCGTGTTGACACTTCTCTCATTTATTCCTTGCATAGGTTGGGCATTCAATATTGTTGCTTGGTTAGTTATCTTAGCAGGTGGATATGTAACAGTTATGGTAAAAGGTGGAACAAAAGATCAAATGTCTATGGTTTTAAAGAACTCAATGATGGCTTCTATCCCTGCAGCAGTAATTGTAGCAGTTGGAAGTGCAGTATCTAGTGTATTAGGAACATTGTTCTTCTTCCCTAGAATTTCTTACTTTAATATTGGTCCAAGTATTACAGACTTTATTGTCCCAGCAGTTATTGCATTTATTGTTGCAATAGTCTGGGTTATGGTAATGTTTATGGTTGGCTCTTTCATTGGAGTATATGTAACAGAAGATAAATTACCTTCAAACGTAAGAGATCTTTTAAATAAGTTCAAAGCTTACGCAACAAAGGCATAAGTTTAGATTATAAGAATGTTAACAGGCAACCCTTCGGGTTGCCTGTTTCTTTTGGACTTTTCTTTTTAAAATAAATCTAGTATTATTACCAAATTAGTATTTACTAACTTGGTATGAAATATATATTTATAGTTGTAGTCTTCCTAGTCTTAAACGGTTTATTCAGCTTCAAATTGAAAGCTGCAACAGCATCTATATTTATCTCTGAAATATTACCTGATGCTTTGGGTGCAGATGCAGGTAAGGAGTGGATTGAACTTTATAATAATTTAGATGAACCATTGAACCTTAAAGACTATTACTTTATAAATAGATCTTTAAGTGGTACTGAAAGGAAAGTTGCGATTGTATCGAGCTTAAATATTCCAGCAAAACAGTATTACTTAATTTCAGAAGGTGCACAAAATATAAGTTCTGAAAATATTCTTATTCTCGGTTCGGGTAAGTTAAATATGTTTAATGACGAGTCTGATTTAGAGTTATACGACCCCGATGGAGCATTGGTAGATAAAGTGCATTATTTAAAACCAATTGAAGCTAAAAGTCTAGAAAGAAAAGGTCCGTTAGATATTTTAGATTGTAATAAACTAGTTGCGAATCAGAATGGTAACACAATATTAACTGATAATTTAGCTCGTGACCCTGTTTGTTTTGGTCAAATTCCGGTTTCAGCACCAACAGAACCTTCTCTAGATAAGTGCATCTCAATTGGGCTTATAACGAGTAATTTAATAGATTCTACAATTTGTACCCGAGGGTTTGTTACTGTAGAACCAGAAACATTGGGAGATAAGGTTTTCTATATAGAAGATGGAGGGCTAGGACTAAAAGTAAAGTTAAAGGTTTCTCCTACAATTATTTTAAAACTTGGAGACAAAGTAGAAATATCTGGCATAGTTAAAAATGTAAAAGATGGACTATACCTTTACACAGACTCTCTACTTCTTTCTGGAAGTAATAAGTTGGTTTATTCATCTGTACTTAATAATCTAGAAGCTCAAAAGTACTCACTAGTAGAATACACAGGCGAAGTTATGAAGAATTATTCTAAAAGTATAGATTTGGAATTTGGAGAATCTACAATTAGAGTAAGCGTGCTAGCATCCACAACAATTGATATGCCTGCAAGAGAAGTTGGTGATAAGTTAAAAGTTACCGGAATACTTATTGAAGAGGGAGAGATATTTAAGATTTTACCTAGGTATCAAGACGATCTCGAAGTACTAGAGCAAGAAATAGTACAGCCAGTTTTAACTCCTGTTAAAGCAATCGAAACAGTTGATAGTGTAGTTTCAAAACCACCAGCAGAAACTAGTGTTATTAATAAGTTGCCTTCTTTAATAACCAATAAATCTCCAAAAAGTCCAGCAAGGCTTGTTAAATATTCCATTGGAAGAGGCTGGTTTTTTCTTGGTCTTCTAATTCTTCTTTTAATATTAATCTTAATTATCTTTAGAAAAAGAATTTTAAGTTATTTAAGAAATTTAAAAATAATGGAATTCAGTACAAAAAATATAGACTTAGTAAATACTAAGGAAATAGATTTCGAAAAAGATAAATACGAATTGATGTTTGGAAATACTTCGTAAATAGTAGTAAAAATTCTTATGCTAAAATTGCTGAATGATTAAATTAGACCATAACTCAAAACTACTTTTTCTTGGTGAAGAACTCACAGTAGAATATTCAGACAAGGTTTTTTTGAAGCCTAGAGTTTTAAGAAATGTGAATAATATTGTTGTTTTTAAAAGTGAAAGTAAAAAACATCCAAAAACTATTCTAAACGAATGGTTAGTAGAAAGGGCAAGAGATCATATCGCAGATAGAGTGAAATTCTATTCTAAGACTTTTGGATTTCAATTTAAGAGAGTTGCAATAAAAGATACTGTTACAAGATGGGGAAGTTGCTCGAGTGATAAAAACTTAAATTTCAATTGGCGTCTAAGTTTTGCTCCACTAAAGGTTTTAGACTATGTGATAGTTCATGAACTTTGCCACACAGTTCATCTAAACCATTCGAATTCATTTTGGGAGGAAGTAGAAAGAGTAATGCCAGAATATAAGGTAGCAGAGAAATGGCTAAAGATTAACGGAAGAGAGTTATCTTTAAGTTGAGCAAGTAACATTACCGAAATCTAAGTTTTGAATATCTCCTGTTTTAAAGTCTGGCAAAGTTCTTTGAAGCATATAGTGCATTTCAATTGACTGCATTTTATCTGTTTTGCTTGGATCATTATTCCATTCACTGCACATGTAGTTAAGAAGCTGAGGTCTTGTTGCAGAATACTGGTCGTAATATAAGTTTGACATTAACTTTCTCCACCTTTCATTT
>JBLGEO010000065.1:0-9935 GCA_047445235.1 Candidatus Dojkabacteria bacterium
CGATTTTAAGAATTATCAAATTCTATTATTTTACATAAACTTAATAAAAGAGAATAACGGTACAAAACAGTAAATATTAAGAATAAAAGCAGTTTAGTTAATTAACTAAATAAAGAATGCTTTTGACCTTAAGAAGGTCATTTTATGTATGTTACTAAACATAAGGTACATTATACTCAGTAACAACACCTCTTTTCTAACCTCTTTTAGAAACTCTAAATCACTCTATCCTATTTATGTTTTGTTATTTTTATTTTGAAATAATAATTAATTAATAAAACATTAATTACCACTATTAACAAAACTAGCTTTTATATTAATTATCACTATTTGCTGTTTTGACCATATCTTAAACACTTGCCTATAAGACTTATGTAGCTCCTCTGCCCGATTAATAAGGCAGGTAAGGCTTAGAAGTGGTTTCGTGATATAATTTCCTATATTACACTAAATAAATGCCCATATTAATACTAATTGGAGGAGCACCATGCTCTGGGAAATCAACAATAGCAAGAGAACTAGGATATATACTTGATGCAAGAGTGGTATCAACTGATGATGTTCGAAGTGAGATGCAAGAATCTGGTTATCCAAAAGAAAAATACCCAAACCTCTTTGACAGTAACAGTCCTGAGGAATACTTTATAAAATATAAAGATGCAAAACAAGTAGTTAAGCAGGAAAATCTTCAAAGTCTAGATGTCCAAATAGGTATTGATAAACTTATCTCAAGTAATGCAGCAGATCTTATTATTGAAGGTGTAGCTATAACTCCACAATACGTTAAGAAGCTTACAGATAAAGGTTATGACATTAAGTATATATTTCTAATCGAGAAAGACAAACAGCAAATAAGAAGTACTGTTTTTACCAGAGGCGTTTGGGATGATGCAGACAAATATTCAGATGAAATTAAAGAAAAGGAAGTTGTGTGGGTTTTAGAATATAATCTTTGGTTAGAGAAAGAGGTTTTAAAGTACAATTTTAAATTTATAAGTGCAGACAATAAGAATCAAATGATTGAACAAGCGGAATCCCTTACCCGTTAATGACTTTAAAGGTTTCGCGTTTAAACGCGATTCTAGACGTCAGTAACTTTAAGATGACTATTTGTATATCTTCCTTTTATCCTAAACTTAGACTTTTCTTATAATTAGATTATCAACTACAATAAATTTTGAAATGAAGAGAAAGTTAGACTTTTTATATGAGTCCAAAAATCAAAATAGATTATTAACAGAAGAAGAGAGAAATTTTTTAAAATCTCAAGGTTTAGTTCTTGTGGGTTCTTCTGGAGGAAGAAATATAAATGATATAGATTGCTTTAAATACGCTGAGTTACTGATTAGTAATAAGTATGGTTTTAATTTCAAGACTCGATTGCAGGAGATTATTGTTAGGCTTATAGAGAAGGCTGATCAAAGTGTTTTCCTCGATGTTCCTCCTGATGACTTTAAGGATTTGGAGTACTTGGTTATTTACTATTCTGTTGAATCTCACCTGAAGAAGCTAGTAAGAGTAACGCACACTGGAGTTTTAATTAGGTTAGAGGAGTACTATCCTGCAATTATATCTAAATTAGGTAACTTAAATATATTTGTCCATACAATAGACAACGAGCTTATTGCAAGAATGTATTCCGACGCCATTAACGAGAACAGGCTATTTTTAAGTGTTGACCGGATTTTACAAGAAGCTTGATTGGTATTTTGTTAGTATTTTAATAAACAAAATGAATAGTATTTTAAAAGTTTCAGAAGAAAAATTTGACGATGTATTTGAAGTCATTTCCAAGTGCTCTGCTTGGATGGCTTCCGAACATAATATGAATCATTGGTCGAATTATTATACAAAAGCTGTTGTGTTGGAAAAATTACAACACTCTAATGTTTACGTAGAATATCTTGGAACAGAACCTGTAGCAACAATAACTATTAGTGTTCAAGCTCCGAGCTACTATTTAAACAATACCGATGGTATAAACGGTGGAACGTTAGACTACACTGAAGAATTTGAAAGTTCTAAAGATAAAAATACGAAAGCCTTATATATTAGTGCTTTAGGAGTTATCCCGGATCAACAAGGAACAGGATTGGCCTCAAAACTGCTTAAAATGGCTGAGGATGAGGCAATCCGACTAGGTTGTAACATTGTAAGGTTTGATTCTAGAATGTCATTTAAACCCGTTATAAATTTCTATTTAGCTAAGGGTTATAAGAAGGTTGGAGTTATGGATGATGAAGGTGAGGAATATGGTCTATTTGAGAAAGAAATCTTGGAGGCTTAACCTTACTGAGTATAATTTTAGCAGATTAGTCTATATCATTATCATTTACTTTTTCTTGCTCAGATTGCATTTTTCTTAATGCGTTTTCTATTTCCTGCAAAATAGGTTCTTCTTCCAAGTACTTTCGAATACTCTCTTCTATTTCTCCTCTCTTTGGATCTTGTAGGTCTTTTAATTTTAAAGATTTTTCGAGCTTTTCAAAGATAATTCGTCGAACTCGCGCAGACCTTATATCGCTTATCAGAATAGGGTTATGCTCTCTTGCCATCAACCACATAAGATCAACAATCTGCTTTTGAAGTTCTTGATTCCGAGTTAAATGATCAGGACGTTTGAGTTTCTTTTCTTCCATAATACATTGTTATAGAGAATAACTACACTATTGCAACTGCAGCAACTTTATCTCCATCTTTAACTCTCATTAAAGTTACACCTGCAGTCTGTCTATTTCTTAAAGGTAAGTCTTTTGTAGGGATCTTAATAGCTTGTCCCTTTATACTTAAGATTAATAATTCTTTATCTGGATGGTCTAATACCCTTGCTACGACTAGATTACCAGTCTTAGAATTAACTCTGGCAGCAAATATTCCAGATCCTCCTCTCTTTTGTAATGTAAATTGAGATAACTCTGTCATCTTACCAAACCCATTCTCTGCTATTGTAAGCATCATTGCCTCTTCCTTTCTAATTATATCCATAGATATAACTTCATCCTCTGGTTTTAGCTTAATTCCTCTTACTCCTTGGGAAGATCGACCTGTTTCACGAACATCTTCTTCATGGAAATGAATAGACTTAGCTAACTTAGAAACTAATATAACTTGATCCTTTCCATCAGTTGGTTTAACCCAGATCAGTTCGTCCCCATCAGTTAAAGTAATTGCAATTAATCCGTTAGATCTAATGTTATTAAATTCTTCTAATAAAGTCTTCTTAACTACTCCCTTTTTTGTAGCCATAAACAAGAATTTATAGTCCTTTCCCTTTCTCTCTTTCTGCTCCTCGTCTTCCTGTTCTACATCTTCATCAAGAATTTTACCGCTTGCTGACTTTGTTAAAACAGAAGTTACCAATTCTCCATTTGAGATATTAATTAAGTTTACAATTGGAAGTCCTTTAGCTGTAGCTCCGTATTCTGGGATCTCATGAACCTTCATAATGTAAACTTTTCCTTTATTTGTTAAGAACATAATCTCGTCATGAGTATTACAGTCAAACACATGTCTTACTGAATCGTCTTCTTTTGTTGCTACTGCTCTCTTTCCAGACCCACCTCTATTTTGTGTCCTATAAGTATCGTACTTTACTCTCTTTATATATCCTTGTGTACTAATCATAACGAATGTTTTTTCGTTTACAATTAGATCCTCTTCACTAAGCTCATCTACATCACCTTTAAACACTTTTGTTCGTCTCTCATCTCCATATTTCTCTTTTATTTCGGCAAGTTCTGTCTTAATAATTGTTAAAATCTCTTCTGGTGAGTTCAAAAGCTTAATTAATTCTTTTATTGTTTTTAAGATCTCTTTGTACTCAAGTTCTATCTTCTCTCTTTCAAGTGCAGCTAATCTAGCCAGTCTCATATCTAAGATTGCTTGAGATTGGATATCAGACAATTTGAATGTCTTCATTAAATTTGCTTTTGCAGTCTCTACATCCTTAGATTTCCTAATAATAGCTATAACTTCATCTAGATGGTCTAATGCGATCATTAAGCCTTCGAGTATATGTTCTCTCTCTTTTGCTTTTCCTAATTCAAATTCATTTCTTCTAATAACAATTTCTTGTCTATGTGCAATAAAGTATTGAATATAATCTCTTAAGTTAAGTACTCTTGGTTCACCATTTACAAGTGCTAGCATATTTGCACTAAAGTTCTTTTGTAGCTCAGTGTATTTATATAACTGATTCTCGACTGTTTTAGGTTTTGCTTCTCTTTTTAACTCAACAACAATTCTAATACCTTCTCTATTTGATTCATCTCTTAAATCAGAAATACCTTCAATCTTTTTATCTTTATATAACTGTGCAATTCTTGCTAATAGAACTGCTTTGTTTACTTGGTAAGGTAACTCAGAGATTATAATTCTAAATTTGCCACCCTTCATCTCCTCAATCTGTGAAACTGCTCTCATTAATACTCCACCTCTACCAGTTTCGTACACTTGAGCAATGTTTTTTTGATTATACATTGTTGCACCTGTTGGGAAGTCTGGACCTTTAATATCTTTCAAAAGCTCTTTGATCTCTATTGTACTCTCGAATTTATGGAATCTGTCTTTGCTTAATTTATCAATGTCAGCAATGTTTTTAATATCTTCTTCGTAGTTAATACCAAGTTTTTTAATTTGTTCAAAATCCCATGTATTTCCGTTTTCGATTGTTCTAATTACTGCATTTACAACTTCATTTAAGTTATGTGGTGGAATCTTGGTTGCCATACCTACTGCGATTCCTTCACTACCGTTGATTAAAAGGTTTGGTAAGCCTGTTGGTAAAACAACTGGCTCTATTTCATTTTCATCATAGTTTGGAAGATAGTTTACCGTATGTTCAACACCTTCGAGCATTTTAGCTCCAACTTTTGCAAGTCTAGCTTCAATGTATCTAGCAGCAGCTGCAGAGTCTCCATCAATAGAACCAAAGTTTCCTTGTCCTTCAATTAAAGGATACCTAAGGTTGAAGTCTTGGGCCATTCTAACAAGTGCATCGTTAATAGATGCATCTCCATGGGGATGGTATTTACCCATAGTCTCTCCAGAAATTCTAGCCACTTTCTTATATGCAGAACCAGGCATGATGCCCATTTTATACATTGCATAAAGAATTCTTCTTTGTACTGGCTTTAGTCCATCTCTTACTTCTGGCAAAGCTCTAGCAACTATAACGCTCATGGCGTAATTGATATAGCTCTGCTTAAGTTCCGTAACAATTCCACCCTCAACAGATCCCTCTGCCTGGTGAATAGGTTTTGCCAAAAGTGGTTCTTCAGCTAATTTTCCTTCTGTTTTTATTTCTGCTTCGTCTTCCATGTTAATTTAGAAATCTTAATAATCTAATTCTGCTTCTTCTGAATACATTTCAATAAACTTTCTTCTTGGTGCAACCTCTTCTCCCATCAATACATCGAACATTCTGTTAGCTTCTTCTGCATCTTCTATAAATACTCTTTTTAGTTGTCTTTTCTTTGGGTCTAAAGTTGTTTCCCATAGTTGTTGTGGGTTCATTTCTCCTAAACCCTTAAACCTTTGAACAGTAGGAGGTTTTGAAGGATTTCTTTCCTTTAGCAATTTTTCTTTTGCAGCATCATCTTTCACCCAAACAAATTCATTTGGACCAAAAATAACTTTAAATAATGGCGGTTGTGAAATATATACATGGCCACCTTCAATAACTGGTCTTAGGTATCTAAAGAACAAAGTTAATAAAAGTGTATTGATATGGTTTCCATCTACATCTGCATCGGCCATTAATATTATTGTATGGTATCTTAACTTTTCAATTTCAATAGTTTGTCCAATTCCACATCCGAGGGCTCTAATTAAATCACTAAGCTCAACATTGGCTAGAACCTTATCTAATCTATACTTTTCAACGTTTAGTGGTTTTCCTTTCAGTGGAAATACTGCTTGAATATATCGATCTCTACCCTGCTTTGCAGATCCACCTGCTGAGTCTCCTTCTACAATCAATAGCTCAGAATTCTTAGGATCTTTTGATGAACAATCTGCTAGTTTACCTGGCAATCCACCACCTTCAAACACACTCTTTCTAATAACTGCATCTCTAGCAGCTTTTGCTGCCGTTCTTGCCTTATTAGCCAATAAAACCTTAGCCATAATAGCTTTAGCATCAGTTGGATTCTCCTTTAAGAATATCTTTAAGTCTTCTTCAACTACTTTTCTAACTGCTTGAGTAACTTCTTGATTATTTAGTTTTCCTTTAGTCTGACCCTCGAATTGTGGCTCTGAGAGTTTTACTGAGATTGCAACTGTGATACCTTCTCTTACATCATCTCCTGTTAATTTAAATTCTTTCTCTTTCTCTGTTCCAAATTCTTCAATATAAGAGTTAATACTCTTTGTTAATGCCATTCTCAAACCAGAAACATGTGTTCCTCCATCTGGGTTAGGAACGTTATTAGCGTAAGCATATTCGTTAGTATTTATATCGTCTGTGTATTGTAAGGCAACCTCAACCTCAATCTCATCTTGCGTTCTCTTTGTGTAGAAAATATTCTTCTGTGGTGATTTTAAGTGGGCGTTTAAGTGCTTTATATAAGACTTTAAGCCTCCTTTAAATAAGAATGCATAATAATCTTCGTCTCCTTTTCTTCTATCAATAATCTCGAATTTTACTCCTCCATTTAAGTAAGCATTCTGTCTTAATCTAGAAGCTATAGTTTTATAGTTAAAGTTAACTGAGTTAAAAATACTTGCATCTGGTTTGAAAGTTACTTGCGTACCTTTTAATGTAGTCTTTCCAACTTCCTTTACTGGATAATCTGGAATTCCAATTTTATATTCTTGTCTATAAGTTTTTCCATTTTTGTAGACTTCAATCTTACACCACTCACTTAAAGCGTTAACTACAGAAAGTCCAACTCCGTGTAAACCAGAACTTACTTTGTAAGTATTCTTATCGAATTTACCTCCTGCATGTAAAACTGTTGCTGCTAATTCTAAAGCACTAACCTTCTCAATTGGATGAATATCAACAGGAATACCTCTACCGTTATCCTGAACAGTAATCGAACCATCCTCGTTCATAATAACCTGTGCGAAAGTACCGTAACCTGCTAAGGCTTCGTCAATTGCGTTATCTACAATCTCCCAAATTAGATGGTGTAAACCAGCTTCGTCTGTACCTCCAATGTACATGGCTGGCCTCTTCCTAACAGCTTCAAGCCCTTTTAAGACAGTAATGTTGGATGCGTTGTATTCGTTGTTTTTTACGTTTTTATCTTTATCAGACATACCCTCAGATTTTAAATTAGATTGCCAAAAAGTCAATACTAATAATGTTAGCTATATTGGATAATAAAGCCCGGAACTCTATTCTTGCTTACAGAATTAGGTTTCGGGCTTTTTAAATTATCTTTTTCTATTTTTTCTTCGATTCTCTTTCTAGCTTGTGCTTTATAGCAACTTCTAGCTCTCCAATTACAGGAACACTGTAAACTACTATTGCAGTTAATAATGTAGCCATTACACTTATCAATACTCCCTTATTTGCCTCTGCTATAGCAGTTTGAGGGATATAAGCAGTGTCTACACCATCTTTCTTAATATAAACTACTTCAGATCCTCCGTTTCTACCATTTGTGTAGAATTGAACATGTTGTTCAAAGAATGCAAAGGAAATTGCTGCAAAGATTACAAGGACAACTACCAAAGTCTCAACTATTAATACAAATTCACTGTCTTCTGACTCTTCTTTTCTAGATCTCCATTTTGAAAGTCTTTCTACTGTTGTTTTTAAAGTAATTATTATAGATCTATAGATCAATACAAATAGGATTGCATATAGAGTCATTCTGAAGATAACTTTTATTACTTCATCTGTAACTATATCCCCTGCTCTCAAGTTTGGAACAGTTGCAAGCCAGTATATTATGAATGCAAACAACAAGGTACTACCCCATGCATATATCACAAATGCTAACTTCTTCATAAAACTTTAAATAATAAGTAAAAATATTCTAAGTGCTAACGATACTGTTAACTAAAGAAAAAGATAACTTTAGGTTTGTTCCTGTCTTTATGCCTAAATAGATTTCTAATAATTTGTCCGATTTAGACATGTTATCTTTGTCACCTAAATAATAGTTTATCAATTCTTCGACAAGCTTTAAAGCCTTTTCTCTAGAATTATCATCTTTTACTATACTATCAATTAGCTTTACTCTATCAATGTAGTTGCCATTAAGGAACTCAGGCCTCACTTTATTACCTATAACTTTAGAGTCCAAACTTATATTAAGGCACCTAGAATTTATAGTTGTTATAAGTGTGTCCGTATTTTTAGATACTAAAACAATTAATGTATCTTTTGGAGGTTCCTCGATAATCTTTAACAAAGAATTTTGAGCTTCAACTGTTAACTTTTCTGCCTGGAATACTAAAAGCAATTTTAGTTCATCGTTTTTATTCCAAAGCCAACTAGAAAAGCTTTTAAGTGCCTCAACTCCAATACTTTTTGTCTCTGATCTAACTTCAAATAAAGAAATTTTTTCTAAATCTATATCAAAATAGGTTTTTGTAATCCCAACAAAGACTTCGTCTTTAGTTAGAATTTCCATTCCCTTTGTATCTAATAATATTGGTTGATAAAGCATATTTCTTCCTTCCACAAATTTAATTAAGTGTATATAATAGTATACATAGCGTCTATGTTAAATATTATGTCTAAAAACAAAGCTAGTTAATGGATCCAAACTCGCAACCTCAAAACGCAACACCAGCAGGGCAAGGAACTCTTCCACCTCTAGACGATATCTTGGCAAAGACAAAGCAGGTATTAAATCCATCTGTTAAATCAGATCCAGGACCATCTCTTAACGTTGACCCACCAAAAGTAGCTGTTTCACAGTCAAATGTATCCGTTAGAGGTGTTAATAACATACTAGATGCTCTACTCGCACGTAACATAATCACTACTGACCAGTATAACGCATTTAAATTTGAATCTGTTAATTCAAACAAAGCCTTAGATGATGTACTTAAGGAACATGGTGTAATTTCAACTAGAGATTTGGCTAAAACCTATGCAGAAATGCGAGGAGTTGGTTATATAGATCTTGGTGACTTGGTTATTAACCTAGAAGTTCTAAATAAAATAACTGCAGAAATAGCAAAATCTTCACAAGCAATTGTTTTTGAAGACTCTCCAGTAAAAGTTAAGGTTGCAATGAAAGATCCTTTAGATCTTCAAAAGATTAAATATTTAGAATCGATAATTGGAAAGAAAGTGGAAGCATACTATGCTTCAGAAGACGATATCGATAATATAATAAACACAAAATACGGAGCTCAGATTGGAGGAGATGTTACACAAGCTTTAGAGGAAGTTGGGGCGAATCTAATAGATATTAACAAGGACTATCAGGATGCTAATGTGTCTGGTGATAATGAGAATGCTCCTATAATAAGAATTGTAAATATGATCCTCGAATATGGAGTAAAGAATAAAGCTTCGGACATTCATATAGAACCCAGAGAGAAAAAGGTTGTAGTTAGATTCAGAATAAGAGGTATCTTAAGCGAAGGTTTAACTATCCCTAATACTCTACTCAACCCAGTAATTGCCAGAATAAAAATTCTTTCAGACTTAAAAATAGACGAAAAAAGAGTTCCTCAAGATGGAAGATTCCAGATTAAGAGTGAAGAGATAGTTGTAGACGTTAGAGTTTCAATAATGCCAAGCATTTACGGCGAAAAAATTGTTATGAGACTTTTGGCAAAAACAGAGACAGCATTAAGTTTAGAAGACTTAGGTATGAGAGGTATTGCTTTCAGTAGATTTAAGGAAGCATTAAAGAAAACACAAGGAGTTATTTTAGTAACTGGACCAACTGGTTCTGGTAAAACTCAAACATTGTCCAGTGCATTAAAAATTCTTAATAATGTAGATGTGAATATTATGACAT
>JBLGEO010000066.1:0-3484 GCA_047445235.1 Candidatus Dojkabacteria bacterium
TAATCATTGCACTGTCTTTTGTGCCAATGGTAACAGCCCCTGTTATTAGAATTATTACCTCAGGATTTTTTGAACCAAAAGATATATTTTGGATTTTAGGTTCTTTCTGTGCACTTTTAGGATTTGTTCTATTAATATGGCAATTTATTCTTGGAATCAAACCAATCTCTGCAATATTTACTATGGATGTTGTTTCTACTAACAGACTTCATAAATGGTTTGGAATGTATGGATTATTTCTTATCTTTTTTCATCCTATTTTCCTATTTGTTGAGTACTCAGTTAATAGAGGGATTAATTTAATCGGAATTTCTTTAGATACTCTAACAGACGTGAGGATTACCTTAGGCAAAGCAGCAATTACTATTTTAATAATTACATGGTTATCCAGCTGGTTAGCAAGAAAGCAGTTTAGTTTTAGAACATGGAAAAGAATGCATCTTTTTAACTTCTTAATAGTTCCAATTGTATTTTTACATGCGGACGATATGGGAACATTCTTAACTTCAACTGCATTAGGATGGTATTTTAAATTTCTAGCAGTTATTTACGGATTAATTGTTATTTACAAAGTTTTAGAACAGTTAGGATTTTTAAGATACAAATTCAAAGTTGTTGCAGTTACAAAAATTACTCACGACATTGTAAAGATAGATATGGCACCAACTGGAATTCCTATTCTTCCAGCACCTGGGCAATTTATTCAAATACAATTGGGAGAGTTTAGAGAAACACATCCTTTTACAGTTTCCCACTATGACGAGAATACTAAGCAGATTTCTATTTCTACAAAATCATCGGGTTACTTTAGTTCTACACTAGTAGATTTAAAGCCAGGCCAGCAAGTGTTTGTGAGTGGGCCATTTGGAGTATTTACAAAACAGGCTTTCTATACCAAAACAGATAAAATTGTGATGATAGCTGGCGGAATTGGAATAACTCCTTTTCTTAGACTTGCCGAATTTATAGAGAAAAATCCAACTAAGTATAAAGAGAGTCTTTTGATTTTTGGTAATAAAACTCAAGAAGATTTAGCATTTAACGATTACTTTAATAAAGTTGCTGCAAGTACAGGAATGAAATTTATAAACGTACTAAGTGGAGAACAGACAGACAAACCAGGCTTTGAAAATGGATTTATTACAGCAGATCTTGTAAAGAAGTATCTTAATGAGGATCTGCCAAACTACAAATTCTTTATCTGCGGACCTCCGATTCTTATGCAAAAAATGGAAGCAGATTTAATTTCGAAGGGAGTTAAGAAGGACGATATATTCTGGGAAGACTTCAGTTTCTAGTACATCCCGAGCGAAGTCGAGGGATCTCTTACCGCAGAGTGATTCCTCCCTCATTTCATTCGGTCGGAATGAATACGCAAAGCAACAAAGTGTATTCATGAATCTATGATAATAGGTGGTAGCCGCTGTGCGGTTTATGAAGTCGTTATCTCAAACCTAACCCCTCCATCATTATTATTAATAGCTTTAATTTCCCATCCGTGTACCTCTACCATTTCTTTAACTAAAGCTAATCCTAAACCTAACCCACCTGTAGACCTATTTCTGGACTTCTCTACTCTATAGAATCTTTCGAAAATCTTTGTAATATCTGCCTCTGGCACTCCAACTCCATTATCCGAAACAACTATTTTCCCATTTGCAGAAACTGTAATTTCTTTTGCCTTAGAGTATTTGATAGCGTTATCTATAAGGTTCTGAATAATTCTTTCTAGCATTAACTCATCTGCTTTAATCTTAAAATCTTTGGCAACATTATTTACTAGTTTAATTTTCTTTTCCTCTAAAAGCTTTTCATGGCTTTTGGCAATATCATCAACAAGTTCAGACAAATTAATTTCACTCTTTTCTATATTTAGAGTTTTGGACCTCAGTTTTGTATATTCCTGCAAAAGATTTACCAAGCTGCTTAATCGTTCTGCTTCTTTTTGGATTACTTCTAATCTATTATCGTCTGGTTTAAATACACCATCTCTAATTCCTTGTACTTGGCCTAAGATTGAAGTTAAAGGAGTTTTAAGTTCGTGGGAAACATCTGAAATTAAATCTTTTCTAAGTTCTTCTTGTGCAGAAAGCTCAGATGTTAATGTGTTGAACTCATCAATTACATCATCTAACTCCTTTTCACCTGTTTGTTCTATCTTGTATATATATCTACTGTTTCTAAGGTGTGTAATACCTTCCTTAAGTTTCTCTATTGGCTTAGTGATAATTATTGAAAAGAATAGTCCTAGTACTAGTGCAATTGAGATTCCTACTATACCTCCTGTAACAATAGAATTCTCTAACTTCTCTGCAAAGTCTTTTCGAATATTTTCTAGAGTTATTGGTGGAGTGGATCTAACAAAAATAACATCTCCGTTTGGAGCTATAAGTCTAGTGGATGCATCTTGAAATTGGTTCTGAGCAGAATTGAAGGCGAACAAACTAATCGAGACAAGAATAATACTTGTAACAAAAACAATTCCCACTGTAATTTTGAACATTAATGTTTGGAATATTTTCATTTTGTTTAAAGTGAATCATTAAATTTGTACCCTTTTCCAATAACTGTAATTACAAACTCTGGTAAATCTTTTACAACATTTAATTTCTTTCTTAAATTCTTAACATGTACATCTACTGTTCTATCCAAAATATCAGAATCAAAACTGTTATCGTAAGCTCTATCTATAATTTCGTATCGTGTAAATACTTTTCCTGGGCTTTTCATTAGTGTGTATAGAATATTGAACTCGGTTGTTGTTACTTCTACATCTTTACCTTTAACTTTAATATTCATCTTTTCTGGATCTATAGAAATATACTCGTTTTCTAATTTAGAACCAGAAATTCTCTTTAGTAGAGCTTTTACCCTAGCAACAAGAATAGAAGGTGTAAATGGTTTTCGAATATAGTCGTCTGCTCCACATTCAAACCCTACTAGCTCATCAATATCTTCTACTCTCGCTGTAACCATAATTATTGGAACATTAGATGTTTCTCTAATTTGTTTGCAAACAGCAATTCCATTAATTTCTGGAAGATTGATGTCTAAAATTACTAGGTCGAATTTATGCTTTGGGAAGAGTTCTAAAGCTTCTTTTCCATCTTTTGCCTCTACAGTTTCGAAACCGGCATGGCTTAAATATGCTGTCTCTACTTCTCTTATCGAGTTTTCGTCTTCTACTATTAAAACTTTCATATCTCAAATAAAAATTAATTTATTACAAATTATAGCTCTACTTTGTGAAAAATTGATGAAGAAAAAGAGATCTAACTTCATGGCATTTTCTTGTACAGTTCATCAATACTACACGTCATCACAATAATATAGGAGTATTAATCTCTAACTATTTAAGGATTAACAATATATTTTATTTTTATATTTATGTCAGAAGAGAAAGAACAGAAAAAAGAAACATCAGAAAAGACGAATATCATATCTGATGATATAGCTCAGAAGCTAACTAAAGAAAGTAAACGTT
>JBLGEO010000067.1:0-9317 GCA_047445235.1 Candidatus Dojkabacteria bacterium
GAAAAGACAGGAAAACTTTTAGGTATCCCTTTTACAGTAAAAGATTTATACCTAGTTGATGGAACTAAAACAACTTTTGCATCGAAATTAATGGAAGATTTTATCGCTCCTTATACATCTACAATCGTTCAAAAATGTTTAGACGAAGGAGCCATCCTTATTGGTAAATGTAATTGTGATCCATGGGGATTTGGTGGAAGTGGTGAAAACTCAGGTTATGGCCCAACAAAACATCCACTAGACTTTACAAAAACACCCGGAGGTTCTAGCTCTGGTTCTGCAGCGAGTTTATTAGCAGGAGTCGGATATTTCTCCTTAGGAACAGATACAGGAGGTTCAATTAGGTTACCAGCATCATTTTGTGGATTATATGGAATAAAACCAACATATGGTCGAAATTCTAGATTTGGAATAGGTGCAATGGGAAGTTCTTTTGATACACCAGGATTTTTAACTAGAAATGTAGAGGATATGGAACTAGTCGAAAGTATTATTGCTGGAAAAGATATTAATGATGCAACAACATATGATATTCCATTCAACTCGCAACCTGTAACCCCTAACCCGCAAGTACGAATCGGAATTCCAAAAGAATTTTTTGGTGAAGGATTAAGTCCCGAAATTAAAACAGAAATTGATAAAAAGATTGAAGAGTTAAAATCTTTAGGACATGAGGTTAAGGAAGTTTCTATCCCTAGTACTAAATATGGATTACCAGTTTACTATGTCTTAGTCCCTTCAGAAATTTCTTCCAACCGAGCGAGATACGACGGAGTTAGATTTGGTAAAAAAGTTTCAGATAACTACGAGGAAAACCTTGTTCAGTCCAGAAGCAAGTATTTAGAGGACGAAGTAAAAAGAAGAATTATGGTTGGCACATATGCATTAAGTAAAGGTTATGCTGACCAGTTCTATAAACAGGCAAGTAAAGTTAGAACAAAGTTAAAAAAAGAGTTTGATAAAGTTTTTGAAGAGGTAGATGTATTAATAACACCGGTATCTCCAACAACTGCTTTTAAGCTTGGAGAAAAGTCTCAAGACCCAGTCCAAATGTATCTAGTCGATATCTATACAGTTACAGCTAATTTAGTTGGAATTCCTTCACTCGCAATTCCTATTGGAAAAGATAAAGATGGTATGCCTATAGGAATGCAGGCAATGGGTAAAAAATGGAGTGAAGTTTCACTCTTCAATCTTGCTAAAGAACTCTCATGATATTCTAACCAGTAACTCTCAACACGTAACCCTTATAGTATTGACATCCTAGTCGTTTTCTTCTATCGTATATCTAGCACCATTTTTACCTTTTAGACGATTCTGCAAAGCACTAAGCAGTATTGGAACCTCATGCAAATCGGAAGAGTTGCGAGAAGAAGCAAAATTAAAATTGTTAAAAAGGCTGTAATAAAGCCAATTGATTTGATAAGAAATTATAAAAGTACCAAACTTAAGAAGTTTGCTATGGTTTTGTTGGCATTTGCTGTCTCTTTTTTCAGTCTAATAAACGTAAGAGGTGTAATACAAGACTCCATAAACAATTACTACGTTAATGCAGACTCCAGTAATCCAGATATTAAACCTCCATTAATTTCATCAGATCAAAGTAGCAATAAAGGCTCTGAGGTGTTTAATTCAAATTCTAACGCCACCTTTGTAGACAAAAGAGCATATGTTTTAAACCGATACCTTGCAAGTAACAACTCACCATTGGCTGGTTATGGCCAAACTTTTGTAGATGCATGTGATAGTTATGGATCACCACACGAATGTATTACCGTTGTTGCAATTGCTTATAATGAAACACACTTATGTAAATATCCAGGTTCTGCAGAAATGTTTAACTGTTGGGGGTTTGGTGGTGGTGGTGTAAATAGAGTTACTTTTAGCTCATTTAACGAATCTATTGATAGAGTAACTAAAGTCCTTACACAGCAGTATGGTGAAAAATATATGCAAGACCCTAGTTTGATGGATGGAACATTTTGCGGAAACGAAGACGGGTGTAATGGTTGGGGGAATAGAATAAAATACTTCATGACAGATATCAGAGACTATTCAGCTAGCTTAGGAGTGGATATGACTAATTAGTTTCTACACAATGAGTTTACCTGATATACCACAAACAGATGGGTTAAAAATTCCTTTCGACTTCTCAGTCGAATTTGATGCATGGTCAAATGGGAAGGGAAGTATTGTTACAGAAAAGCTGAATGGGTTTCTTCACGACACAGTTGGCAACGAGATTTTTGCAGCAATGGGTTTACTGGAATCAAATTGTATGGACAAGGTTTCAGAAGAAGAATTTAATATAATTTTAACTGCACTAGGGAAAGTATTAAGTATTTTAGAAAGTATTCCTGAAGAGGTAATAAATCCAAATTCCTATATGGCAGATGCACTTAAACCATTTATTAGAAAGGTTAAAGCTATCTTACCTTGGATTAAAGCATTGAAAAATAATAATCAAAATGCAATTTTAGCTTACCAGTTGGGCTTAAAGCTCGAGAAGGAATTTGCTTTAATAAATTTCAGTGAGGTTAAAGAAGGTTAACTCACCTGTTTTGTATTCTTATTGCTGAATATATTCTCAAAACCCAATCTTTTTGCCTCTTTAATTCTTTTATCTTCCAAGAATACTTTTCTAATTTCTCCCGTTAATCCAACTTCACCAAAGTAAATTGATGTTTTAGGAACAATTTCGTTTTTTATAGAAGATATGACTGCTTTTACCACTGCAATGTCTAAACCAACATCATTAACTTTAATTCCACCAGTTATATTTACGTACACATCAAGTTCACCGGTATTTAGTTTTAGCTTTTTCTCAATTATTGCAAGAATTATAAACAGTCTATTTAAATCGAAACCCGATGTAGTTCGTCTTGGGTTACTAAAATACGAGCGCGATGCAAGTGCTTGAACCTCTACAACAACTGGTCTTGTACCTTCCATAACCATAGAGTAAACAGAACCCGGAGCGTCGTTTTTATTAGGATCAAAAAGTTCTTTAGTATCTTTAACTTCTGCCAAACCTTTTTCTGTCATTCTAAATAATCCAACTTCGTCTGTAGGACCATATCTATTTTTCTCAACTCTTAGAATCCTAAATTCCATTCTTTTATCTCCTTCGAAATAAACTACAGTATCTACCATATGTTCTAAAATCTTTGGTCCAGCGATATCTCCTGATTTTGTAATATGTCCAATTATAAATGTTGTTATCCCATAACCTTTAGACATATTTGTAATTCTATTAGTACCTTCACTAATTTGAGAAACAGAACCAGCTGTAGAAAGTATGTCAGGACTGTAAATTGTTTGAATCGAATCGATAAAAATTATATCGATCTTATCGCTATTACTGGCAACATAGTTTTCAATTGCAGCAATGTTAGTTTCTGGAAGGAACAGTACATTCTCATGCTTTAGTCCTAATCTCTTTACTCTATAGCCAATTTGCTCTGGGGATTCTTCTCCACAAATATATAAAACATTTAGTTTTGCTAATGAGAAAGCTTCTGTAATTTGTGCAGATAAAGTACTTTTACCTATCCCAGGAGCTCCAGAAAGAAGAATTACTTGACCAGATACTAGCCTTCCACCCATTGCATTATCAAACTCATTAATTCCTGTTTTTAGTTCAAATTTATTTGTTTTAGATTCTTTAAAAAGATCTTTAAAATTAACAGCATTAGCAGTAGATGTTGTTACTCCTTTCTTAGAAGCTTTACCACTTCTTTTAAAGTTCATAGTTTGAGACTTATTTTCCTCAAGTGTTCCCCAAAGATTGCAACTATCGCATTTTCCCTGCCATTTCGAGTAATTTTTTCCGCAATTTGAACAAACAAACATATTTTCTTGAGTTATAAAATAATGTACACTACAGAGTACGTTATACTATATATCTTAATATTCTTAAATGGAAACTACGACAACAACAAGTTCGACTGAGGTAGTAAAGCCTATGACGTCACCAAAATTTAAAAAACCTTTAGTGGTCATTGCATTAATATTAGCATTAATTTTATGCCTTTGTGCAGTTATAGCTGGACTACTTATATATAGAGGATCAATAGCAAATACAGACAACGCAGGGAGCTGTAGTTATAATGGTGTTAAATATTCAGCTGGAAGTTCTTTCCCTAGTACTGATACATGTAACACTTGTACTTGTGCTACAGGTGGAGTTGTATGTACTCTAAAAGCTTGTGATGTTAATTTAGGAACAAATCCAACACCAACTCCTACACCAGCAACTCCTCCAACTCAAATTGAAGAAACATTAAATGGGAAATTATTAGTTACAGATTCAGATTACTTTTATGGAACAACAAAATATCCAGCATCTATTATGAATTTAAAAGCCCAAGATTTAGTCGCAATGACTTGCTACGATTACTATACAACATTTGCAGGTAGTACATTTGAAAATGCTAATGGTGATCAAATTAATGACAGCGTAATTTTAAGTCTTTTATCAACAGTTAAAGGTAGTCGGAATGTTAGTGCAATAAGCTGGTGTAAAATTGATACTGCTAAATATGTAGTAACATACGATTCTTGTCCATCACAATGTGGTGGTGGTATTGGAACAATACATTATTTTGCAACTATTACCAATGGAGATTTAAGTACTGAAACTGAAATTCCAAATCAATTAGGAGCATATTCTAAATGTAATAAATCGCTAGCATTAACTAAGAATGATGAGTTCTATATTAGATGTAGCGGCGGTGAAGTTGAAAATACTGCAGCAATTTACAAAGTCTTTCTAGATCAAGGAAACTATACTGAAGTAACTAAAGTTAACTTTTAATAGTAACTCTAGGTGAAATTTATGAAGGAGCGAGAGCTCCTTCATTTTATTTAAATTATTCTTAATAAAAACAGAAAATACTGGTAAAATCAGACTATCTTATATATTAGAGAATATATTATGTTAAAACTCGGACTTGGAGCAATTGTTGGATTTATCTTATTACTATGCCTCTGCATGTGCTGCTGTTGCATGAGTATTTTATTCTTATCTAGAGATACTAGTTTTAGAACTCAATACTGCCAGAGTTATCTACAAAATGGTGGCTTATTAAAAAATGAACCTACTGGTTGGTGTAAATAACTCTTATTAAAATTTTATGAAGAAGAAAGCTCCATGTTTAGTAGTAATATTAGGGCTAGGAATTCCCTTATGTGCATTACTGTGCTGTTGTGGTTTCGGATTACTAGTTTATAAAGAGGCAAACGTCAAAGGACAATTTTGTACTTCATTTGAACCATTCTTGAAGGTTTGGGATCCATTTAAGTTTTGTACACCATAAATTAAATAATTAAATCGATAATATGAAATACAACCCAAAAAGTTTTGAAAATAAATGGAAGGAAAAATGGTTGAAAGATAATCTATATAAAGCTAATTTTGAAGATACTAAATCTGAAAAATTCTATTCTTTATACTCATACCCTTATCCATCCGGAGAAGGTCTACATGTTGGACATGCTGAAGGTATGGTTGCAAACGATATAGTAGCAAGATATTGGAGAATGAAGGGAAGAAATGTAATGTACCCAATGGGATGGGATTCTTTTGGACTTCCAGCAGAAAACTTTGCAATTAAGACTGGAGTACCTCCACAACAAACTACAGATAAAGCAATTGAGACATTTAGAACTCAAATTAATAACTTAGGAATGTCAATTGATTGGAGAACAGAACTTGGTGCACATAGACCTAATTACTATAAATGGACACAATGGATTTTTGTTCAATTATTTAATAAAGGATTAGCTTATAAAAAGAAAGCTCCAGTAAATTGGTGTCCTAAAGACCAAACTGTATTGGCAAACGAGCAAGTTATTAATGGACATTGCGAAAGATGCGACACATTAGTTGTACAAAAAGATATGGATCAATGGTTTTATAAAATCACAGATTTTGCGGATAGATTAGACAAAGATTTAGACAAAGTTGATTGGCCAGAAAGTACAAAAGCTACTCAAAGAAATTGGATAGGTAAAAGTATTGGAGCAGAAATTGTTTGGGAATTATCAAATCCAGAAACAAAACAACCACTGGAAATTAGAACTTTTACAACAAGATTCGATACCATTCCAGGACCAACATTCTTGGTTATTGCTGCTGAATATAAAGATTTGGATAAAATTGTAACCTCTGAACACAAAGATGAAGTTGCAAAGTATGCAAAAGAGGCTAAAGATAAAACAGATTTGGAAAGAATAAGTAGTAAAGAAAAGACCGGTGTTTTTACAGGATCTTACGCAATCAATCCTTTTAATGGAGAATCAGTTCCGATTTATGTAACAGACTATGTACTAAATACATACGGAACTGGAGCAGTAATGGGAATGCCTGGTCATGACGAAAGAGATTGGGAATTTGCAAAGAAATTTGACTTACCTATTAAATATACATTAAAGCCAAAAGAAGAAGGGTTCGAATTTCCAAAAGATAACGCATTCACAGGAGAAGGTTACGAAATTAATGCTGGAGAATTTGATGGATTATGGTTTGAAGAGGCAAGAGAAAAGATTTTAGAAAAATTAGAAAAAGATGGAAAAGCTTTTAGAAAAACTAACTATAAGATCCGAGATTGGTTAATTTCAAGACAAAGATATTGGGGTTGTCCAATTCCAATAGTTTATGATCCCGAAGGAAAACCACACGCAGTAGATGAATCTGACCTTCCTGTTTTATTACCAACTGATGTAGATTTCTTACCTACAGGTGAATCTCCAGTGGCAAGATCTGAAGATTTTAAGAAAAGAGCTGAAGAAAAGTACGGGAAAGGTTGGCATTACGAGGCAGATACTATGGATACATTTGTCGATTCCAGCTGGTATTTCTTTAGGCACATTGATGCCCAAAATGATGAAAAAATCTTCAATGCAGATCTAGTTAACTACTGGTTACCTACTGATTTGTATATGATTGGAGCAGAGCATACAGTTTTACACATGCTTTATTCTAGATTTTTCACTAAATTTTTCTTTGATGAAGGAATTATTAATTTTGATGAACCCTTTCAAGTTTTAAGACACATGGGTATTATTTCCGGACCAGATGGTAGAAAAATGAGTAAAAGATGGGGGAATGTAATTAATCCAAACGATGAAATTGCAAAGTATTCAGCAGATACTGTAAGAATGTACGAAATGTTTATAGGTCCCTTATCGGATCCAAAACCTTGGAACGATAGATCTGAGAATGGAGTATTTAGATTTTTAAACAAAGTTTGGGATTTAAGCGATAAAGTTGAAGCTGGGGAAAACAGAGATCAACAAAGACATCTTAATAAATTAATTAAGAGAGTTTCTGAAGATACAGAAGCACTAAGCTTTAATACTGCTATTGCTAGGTTTATGGAATTTGTAAATGCAATCTCAACTTTTGAAAAGATTGATAAATCTGTGTGGGAAACATTTATAAAAGTATTAGCTCCATTTGCTCCATTTATTACAGAGGAACTTTGGGAGAAAGCAGGAAATCAATACTCAATCCATACTCAAAAATGGCCAGAATTCGATCCAGAATTGATTAAGGACGATGTAATTACAATGGCTGTACAAATTAACGGAAAAGTTAGAGGAACTATTCAAATAGGCCCAGAAGCCGAAGAAGCTGAAGCTATTTCTTTAGCTAAAGCAGATGAAAAGATTTCTAAAAATATTACTGGAGAACCAAAGAAAGTAATTTATATTAAAGGAAAGATTCTGAATATAATCATATAAATAATGATTGACCCTGAAGTTTCAAGGTTACTAACAATTGATTTAAAAAAGGAAACCCTCTTCGGTTTAATAGGAAGGATGGAGTCACTCAAAGATCTTTTCTATTCACAGAGCGAGTATAACCACTTAATACCTTTTTTAAAGACTTATATTGCTGTTACTAGAAGCGTACAGAACCATCTTTCTATTAATAAGAATTTTTATAAAGAGCCTAGATTAATGGAGCAATTAGATGTTTTTTTTGCTTCATTATATTTTTCGCCTCTCAAGCAGTATTTAGAGAAGAGTATTGAAAAGTCACCTTGGAAAATCTATTTTGACTTCTGTGAGAATGGCTCTGATATTCCTTTTATTCAACTTTTACTCGGAGTCAATGCTCATATAAATGCGGATCTATACACTACTCTTATCAAATTAGATTACGAAGTAGAGGAAGATTACATGAAAATAAATGAAGTTCTTGCAGGATTAATTCCAGACATAATGAAGTATTTAGCTTTTGAGGAAAGAGATATTTTCGGTTTAGGTGGAATGGTTTTAAAAGATCTTTATGAGAAAGAATTTAGAAATATAATTATTAGATGGAGAATAGATACTTGGGAGAATTTTAAAAAATCTAAGGCAGAAGGTAAGGATCACACTCTTAAGATTAGAGATCAAACTGAAATTCTAGCGACGCAAATTGTTTTACTTTGGGATGAGCTCTTTACAAAACCCGCTACAACTTTAACGTTCCTCGAACACCTCGAAAATCTATCCGTAAGATTATGATAATTACTTCAATCGAACAAGCTAAAAAAAATATTGACCGTGCAAACATCTTTCTAGATGGGGAATTTTGGGTTGGCTTAGACAAAAACGATATTCTCACATTCAAACTCCATAAAGATAAAACTATTTCAGAAGAAGAAAAAAGAGAAATCGAAAAGAGTTCTCAAATGGGAAAGATTAAAAATAGGATATTAAACTATATTTTTATTCGCCCACACTCAAAGAGAGAAATAATAGATCACTTCAAGATAAAAGCAGATATACAAAAAGAAAATCTTTATAGTATTGTAGAAGGTCTGGAAGAACAAAATATTATATCGGATCTTGAATTCGCCAAGTGGTATATAGAAGGCAGACTTGCATCTGGAAAACATGGGGCAAATAAAATAAGAGCAGAGTTAATGAAGAAAGGTGTAGAAAGAAAGTTTATAGAAATAGCGATGTTCGAGAAAACGAATAGTGATGAATACGAAACTAAATTGGTTGGTCAAATAAGAACCTATATTGAAAAGCTTACCAAATCTATAAAAACTAAGAACCCTAGCGACTTTAAGAATAAAATGATTCAGAGATTAATGAGTAGAGGATTTAAATTTGATGATATTAAGAAAGCTTTACGAATTACAAGTGACGAATGACGAGTCACAAATATTTTTAATTCGTCATTCGTAATTCTTCATTATAAGTGGCCCATTCCGTAAGCCGAATTCTGTGTTTAAAAGTATAATTTCTCTAAGCCCACATAGTGGTTGCTCCAGACAGGGGTTACCAGCATCCTAATATTACTATTAGAACCGGTG
>JBLGEO010000068.1:0-9918 GCA_047445235.1 Candidatus Dojkabacteria bacterium
GGCGTCTGCGCGCTGGCGGAGGTGGCACTGAAAATGGCAATGGCCCAAATTACAAAGCAATACGGTGAGGGTTCTATCATGACCTTGGCAGAGGATAAGATTAAAAAAGTAGATGCAATTCCAACGGGTGCATTGTCTTTAGATATAGCATTAGGAACTGGTGGAGTACCAAGAGGAAGAATTATAGAAATTTACGGTCCAGAATCATCCGGAAAGACAACGTTAGCTTTAAGTATTCTCGCAGAAGCACAGAAAGCAGGAGGTACAGCAGCTTTTATCGATGCAGAGCATGCATTTGATTCTGGATATGCAAAAAGATTAGGTATTAATACTGATGTACTTTTAGTTTCGCAACCAGACTATGGAGAACAAGCCTTAGAAATTCTCGAAACACTTTTAAGATCTGGGGCGGTAGATATTATTGTTGTTGACTCGGTTGCAGCATTAACACCAAAAGCTGAAATTGATGGAGAGATGGGAGATTCACACATGGGTCTACAAGCTAGACTAATGAGTCAAGCATTAAGAAAGATTACAGGTATAGCTAGTAAAACAAATACTACAATCATCTTTATAAACCAATTAAGAATGAAGATTGGAGTTATGTTCGGAAATCCAGAAACGACAACTGGAGGAAATGCTCTAAAGTTCTATGCATCTGTAAGAATGGATATTAGATCTAAAGAAAAGATTACAAAGAACGAAACTATTATTGGACATGTAGCTAGAGTAAAAGTTGTTAAAAACAAAGTTGCACCTCCATTTAGAGAAGCAGAATTTGAAATTATTCATGGAGAAGGTATTGATAGAGTTTCAAGTCTTCTTGATGCAGCATTAAAATTCAATATTATCGAAAAAGCAGGTGCATGGTTTAAAAGAAAAGGTGAAAACTTAGGACAAGGAAGGGATGGTGTTAAAGAAATGTTAAAAGCAGATCCAAAACTACTAAAAGAAGTCTGGAATGAAGTAAAAGCTGCCGCTGGATTGTAAAATACTAGCAGTTTGTTATAAGAGAACCTAGCAATAGGTCCTCTTTTTATTTTAGTGATATAATCCTATATTAGATAATTGTTAACCTTTAAGCGATGATATTATAAATCTTTATTGATTTGTATTTTTTAAATTAAATTTATGTCGAAGATTGGATACACATATCTTTTTGGAGAGACAACTATGGAGAACATTAAGGAAGTGGTTAAAGCAATTGACGAGTTTAATCAAAATAAAGATATTACTGAGATCAACTTAGTTATGAACTCTTGGGGCGGACCACTTTACCCTGGATTTGGATTGTTCGACCACATTAAAGATTCAAAAAAACCTATTGATATTATAGTAGAAGGTACAGCAATGTCTTGTGCAGTAATGATATTACAAGCAGCAAGGAAGAGGTTTGCAAAGAAACATACTATTTTTATGGTACATCCATCAAACTTTACAACTGAATCAAAATACTCACATAAACATTTTATGTCAGAAGCTGAACAGTACAATAAGGATCACGAACTCTTTATAAGTCTTTCAATAGATAGATCTGGAATAGACCCTCTAGAATTCGAGAAAATTTATGAACCTCAAAAGTATCTAACTGCAGAAGAGGCACTAAAGTTTGGAAAGAATGGATTAATTGATGAAATAATGTAATTGGTTTACCTATAAGAAATCATTATGGGTACTTTATTTAAAATTTAAATAATATTTTCATGAGTAATGATATTTCTACAATACAAGATAAATTACCTAATCAGACCACTATTTCAACTACACTTCCAGAAGATTTCTTTCCTGAATTTCAAGAAAAATACAATAATACTGCAATATTAACTAGAGAAGGATCAGATTTATTGGAAAGAAATCCTTTTTTTTTCCAAAATCTTCAAATACTCATTGAAAGGATGGAGGAAAAGATTGAAGCTTCTATAATAGTACAAAAGGTAACTGGTCGCATGTTTTTAACAACCCTAGAAGATAGCATGCCCATAGCATTGGCGAATAATTTAGGTAAACAATTTACTTTGAGTTTTTTGGATAGAGGCAGTGAATCCTGGGCCTTTCTTATTACAATAGATGGTGAACCTGAGAAATATGTTTTAAAGATGCCAACACGTGGGTTAATTTACGAAATGTCTGGACCTCTTGAAGAATTAAAAAGTAACACAAGAAAAAAACCTCCACAGTACAAAAGACAGCTCAAAGTCACTCTTGCAATGGAAGATACATTTGAAGAAGAATTAAATAAAGCGAATATGCACTTACCTGAATATATAATGGCGTGTGATTTCTTTTCAATTACAAGATTTGAAAAGGCCGGAGAGCCTGTGGATGATGAAGTATTTAAAAGTAGACTTGAACCTACGAGAAAACTTATAAAGCGTAAAATCCAAGATTTAGCAATTTTGGATAGATTGGATTTCTGGGATGGCGTAGTAGTTGACTGGATGACGGAGGACTCCTTTCGTGTACGAGATGATGGCAGTTATGTTTGTATTGATCCAATAACAATATACTAGTTTTTTAAATTAAGCTTGAGAGTATGGCTGAAGAAGAGTTTGAAAGAATCGCTGAGCCTCAAAAGTATCTCTCCGTAGCAGAAGCTCTAAAGTTTGGAAAACATGGATTAATCGATGAAATAATGTAATTGGTTTATCTATAAGAAATCATTATGGGTACTTTATTTATATTTGTTAAATTCTAAAGTATGGATAAAGTCAATATACCAAATTGGTCCAATGAAGCAGTGCCTCCTGTGATTCTAGAAATGGTAAAAAGAGATGGTCTGCTTGAGGTTTTATCTCCATTAGAAATTATTGATTATGGATTTAAAAATGTAATTATAGACAGGGAATTAAACTTGGAGTACTTGGATATGTTTATTAATAAAATGAAAGAGAAATCTGCTTTTTATGATGGAACTGGGAAGACGTTTCAAGAGATTTACGATAACGTCAAGGATTTAATTAATATACATACTGAACAGCAGGTTCTAAGTGTAGATGCTGCTGGTCAAGCTAGAAGTGTTAAATTAAGGGACATTATCAATTTAAATGGCGGCAATGCGGTTTCGTTTGGCGTTTATGATAAAACAACGATAAAATACTATATAAGAAAGTTTATTGAAGAAGGAAAAAGATCTACTTTTCTTTTAATTTATCATGAGGTTCTAAATGAACCTTTTGCACTAGTAAGAACTATCATTAATATGTATATGGATTCAGTGGGAGAGAAGTCAAGTTCAAATGATGCCGGAGTTTTGAAATTAATTCAGGATAATCTAATCCCGATCTTAAATGGAGATCTTAGTTCACTTGGATTTGATCTATTTGCAATACGAAGAGAGCAGTTTAAGACTTAGTAATCGATGAAATAATGTAATCAATATGCTCATTGGAAATTGCTTATGAGCATATTTTTTATTCGCTCCTTTTTATAAAATACCCTTTGTTAATAAAAGATATAGACTAGACAGAGCAAATTTATTATACTATCTATTACGTTGATTATTTAGATATTAAATTACTAACAAATGAGCTTAACTATAAAAACACTAGAGCATATTTTTATCTCCAAAGTCAGAATTAAAGCCCTTGCATATTTCTTAATGAATCCTGACAAACCTATTCATTTAAGAGGTGCTGTTAGAGAGTTAAAAGAAGAGATTAACGCAGTTAGAAGGGAGTTAACAAGACTGGAAGAGACAAAAATTATTAAGTCTGAGGCTAAGGGAAATAGGAAGTATTTTGAGTTAAATGGAACACATCCCTTTATTAGTGAGTTAATGGCTATTTTTCATAAATCTTTTGGTTTAGGTGGCGAGGTTATTAATAATGAGAAGAAACTTGGTGAGATCGAATATGCATTTCTTACACCTTCCTTTACTAAAGGAATATTTATGGGTGTTCAAATTATCGATATGGTTATTGTTGGAAATGTAGATTTGAAAGTTTTAGATGAGATTGTAACTAAGGCTCAGTATGAGTTTAATAAGGAGATTCATTATATGGTATTAAAGCCATCTGAATTTGCATTAAGAAAGAGGAGAAGAGATCAGCTTTTACTAGATTTAATGATGCAGGATCTAGTTCTTCTAATCGGAAATCCCGATGAATTTGTTAAGATGTAATTTCATTGCCACCAGTCGGCAACAGATAGTATAATGATTGCTAGTAAATTTTTATACCTATACTATGTTGCTTGACCATTTACATGATACAGATGTTACATTTGTTAAGATTATAAGTGAATTATCGAACTTAGATCTAAAAACTATTACACCAGAGACACTTATAACAATAAAAGAAAATGTAGAAACCATTTTCAAAAGCCTCAATGTATCAGAGAAAGCAATGTTAACCGAGTTGTTATTTAAAATACAGTTAGAAATTATTTCAAATTCTAATTCTCTAACTAAGTTGAAAGAGTATCTTTCTGAATTTGTAACAAATATTGTAAATAGTAATATCAAAATCACATCCGATCAATTTGAATGGATAATAAATGCAATACAAAAGATTAATCAGAATACTGAAAATCTTATTATTGAAACCTCTCCAGAATTAGCAGCTTTGATTGGTGAGCAATCAACAATTGATACAACTAATAAAGAGTTACGAGATGTATTGAGTATAGCAATGTCTCTATGGCATAATGATGAGATTTTTCCTCCTAACGAGAAGTTGATTTTAGTAAAGAAAAAGGCAAAAGTACATGAAGATAAATCAAGAAACAGATCGAGCATTGAAATAGCTGAGTCAATTCTTTCGACTGAAGTTATTGAAAACGGCACTTTATATGCAACTTGTATTGCAGGTATGCTCAGAAGTAAGAGTTTTATTAATCTTATATATAACAACCCTAATCATTCATCTAAGTTAAAGGATGGTCATAAATCTTATGCACCAGTTAGAGACACTTTAGATCAGTTAAAAACGCCTGCGGTTAATAATAAAGACACTTTAGTTGTATTCACAGATTTGGATGGGAGTGATTTACTAATTCTAATAAAGGGAGTTATTGGGTACTTGTCTAGAAATATAGTTACTGGTGTTCAAGCTGTTGAAATGCTGAATGTTATGAGAGGAGATCTATCTGCACTTGGTATATCTCAGCTTATTATTGCAGAGAAAAATATTCCTCACTTTGTAGAATCCTAATGTCTACCTGCTATAATTAGGTAGTTTTAACAAACCTAAGATGGCTGAATTATATAGAGAATTAACTGAAATCAAAGAACTTCTTTTAAGCAAGGAGTTTGAACAGCCTGAGTTTATTAAAATTCTGGAATCATTAACAGTTGCTCTTCTCGAACCTTCACTTGCAGTACGAATATCTGAATTCTTCAAATCACAACTTGTTTCCAAGAATAAATATATCGAAGGAAGAGTTGTTAATAACCGAGAAGTAGGATTTGATACCATAGCTGATAAAGTTGTAGAAATGTACCCAGGAAAGCGTTTCATACCTATGTGCCTAGCAGCTGTATATAGAAGTAAGGATCTTTCTCTGGCAATTGAAGCAAAGTATACCGAATCAGCGCTATCTAAAGTTGCTATTAGAGGAAATCACTATGTACCCGTCTCTTCTACACAAGAAGTTTTGAGACAAATTAAATTTAGTAAATCTCCTGATAACGTTATCTGTCTTTTCTATCATAGTTCTCATTACGAACCTATTACATTTTTACAAGAAGTTTGTTTTTACATTATCGACGAAGTTAATTCGACTGGAGATACTTCCAAATATAAAATAATCCAAAAGATTTTTAATGGAGATTTCTCAGACTTAGGTATAGATTTAGTTTTAATAGAGAAGGAAACTTAATATGAAAACACTTCAAATAATTGGACCATATTTTACAAATTACAGCTTAGCAAGAATTAATCGTGGACTTGCAGCAGAACTTTCCAAATCTAAAGAATTTAAAGTCTCACTTTTTGGTGAAAAAAACCAAATTGACTATACTCCCACCATTGAAGAGTTATCTACAAGAGCTGAAATTAAAGATCTAGTTAGTTTTAAAAAAGAAGAAACTGATATTGTCATTTACAACAACTTCCCAAAAGGAATTACAAATTTACATGGTCTGAAAGATTTACCTGGTAAGGTTAAGTTAATCTATATTGCATGGGAGGAATCAATTTATCCAAAGCTTTGGGTAGACGAGATAAATCAATATGCTCATGGGGTTATGGCTACAAGTTTTTTTACTAAAAATATTCTTATTAACTGTGGTGTTAAAGTTCCAGTAAAAGTTGTGCATAATGCAATGGATAATTACTTTGTAGATGTAAAAACGTCTCTATACCCTTTGAATACAAATAAAAAGTTTAAGTTCTTACATATTAGTACTGCAAAAAAAAGAAAGGGAGTCGATGTTCTGCTAAAAGCATACTTCGATAATTTTACAAAAAACGATGATGTAACTTTAATAATAAAGAGCTTCCCTGGTCCAGATAATAATGTAGATAAATTAATTTCGAGCTTGAAAAAAGAGAACTCACCAGAAGTTATTCATATTAATAAACCAGATCTAACGGAACAGGAGCTAGCAAACCTACATTCAACTGCAGATTGTGAAGTATACCCTAGCAGAGCTGAAGGATTTGGGTTACCAATTCTAGAGGCAATGTATCTAGGAATTCCTTTGATAGCAACTAATTACAGTGCATACTTAGACTTTGCGAATAAAGAGAATGCAACTTTAACTGACTACAAGCTAGATTTTGCAAAAGATTCTGAACTTGTAAATCTAGGAGCAAAATGGGCAGAGCCAGATGTAAAAGATTTAGGAGATAAGATGAGAGAAGTTTTCGATAATCCAAACAACTTTAAAGTTAAAGCTGAGCTAGCAAAAGAAACTGCAAAAAACTTTGTGTGGAAGAATTCTGCAAAACAAGCAGTGAATTTTATAGAAGAAATTTCTGAAATTGCAAAACTAAAAGAAAAGTCTTTAGCAGTAATCACACCAATTAACGATGAGAGTGGAATTGCAGATTATTCAAAGGACTTATATTCTTCAGTTCAAAGCTCTTTTAAAAAATTCTTTTTTGTTGCTAACAAAGATATTTCAGATAGATCCGAAGCGGATGAAAAAAATGTGCTTAGACTCTGGAAAACAGGTGAGGAAACATTTACTGAATTTCTAACATTTGTAGATAAAGAAAAAATTAATATCGTACACATTCAATATCACTCTGGTATTCAATTTTCTCCAAGCTCATTAAGTAAGTTGATTGATGAACTAAAGTCTAGGGAAGTCGAAGTATTTGTAACGCTACATGCAGTTCGAAATACTAATTTTGATTTTATAAAAGAAGCAGAAAGTTTAAAAAATGCTGATAAAGTTTTAATTCATAACGAAGAGGATTTTGATTATGCAAAGCAGACTTTGAATAATGCAATTTTATTTAAGCACTTCAACCTTGTTTTTATTAAACGAGATAAAGATAATTTAAAAATGAAATTAGGAATATCTGGGAACAATCCAATTATTGCTACTCATGGATTACTAAATACAAATAAAGGAATTCCCGAAGTTATTAGAGCAGTTGCAGAACTTAAAAAAGACTATCCTGAGATTCTTTTACTATGCCTTAATGCTGTTAGCGGAAATAATATTTATGCCACTGGTTTATACAAAGAATGTTTGAAATTAATTGAAGGACTTGGCTTAAAAGATAATGTTAAGTTCTTCTCAGATTTCTTAAAGGACGAAATTATAGAAGTCATGCTTGAAGCATCAGATATGATTATCTTTAACTACTCTTATGTTGGAGAGTCAGCAAGTGCAGCAGTTAGAAAAGGATTGGCATCTTTAAATCCAGTTATCATTACAAATATAAAGCAATTCTCAGAATTTAAAGACGAATGCTTTAGAATACCAAACAGTTCTGTTGAGTCTGTAAGAGATGGTGTAAAAGAACTTTTAAACGATTCTGAATTAAAAGAAGATCTAGTTCTTTTTGAGAAAAAATATATTGAAGAGAATAACGTAGAAAAGAAGGCTTTAGATACACTTAGGTTATATTGAGATTCAACAAGTAACTCGCAACCTGTAACTTGATCGACTGCCATTACAACAATAGAGCCACTCTGTTAATTAAGAATGCCAAGAAAGTAATATAGGTGGGCACTGCCAACCAAAATCTAAAGCTCGCATACTCGCTAAGATTTAAGGCTGTAAAGTCATTACTTGCTCATTGCAACTTTTACAGCCTCATGGTCACTCCATTCGTATTCAATACCATCAAATGCCAGTGTAGTTTCGTGAGCCTTTCCAGTTATATAAATAATATCTCCGGGATTAGCATTTTTAACTGCAAAATCTATAGCGTCTAGTCTTGCAGTAAAATCATCAGCATCGAAAGAAATTATTGGATGGTCACCATTAGAGACGACTCTGTCAATACGTTGTTTTAGATTCTCTTTATTTATTAATTTATATTCTTCTGTTGAACCTATCCTTTCTGCTAGAACACCACCATAATTCTCAGCAAACTCAATTATCTCTGAATTGATATCAAATACTCTTTCAGATTTTGGATCTTCAGCAGTCAATATTGTCATCGCTGAATGATTTGAAGACACTGCACCCATTCTTCTTCTTGTAACTTCCCTTTCCCCTGCACAACCAAAAACTGTGATTATTCTTGAGCTTGGATCTTTTAATTTTTCAATATAAATAAGCGAATCTTCTAACATAGATGGTGTGTATGCATAATCTACTATCACTGTAAAAGGAGTTCTTTGAATAACTTCCATCCGACCTCTCGGTGTTTTAAATTCCTTTGTGTACAATGGGATCTTAGGATCGGGCTTATAAGACTCTGCAAGCTTCATTGCTTGAACATTATTTAATACTGCATTCTTATGGCTATTTGAAGTTGAGATCTCTAAGTTATTCCAAATGAAAGTTGAGCCATCTAAACTAGTATTTTTAATTTGAAACTCATTACTCGATACTGGATATACATAGATATCTTTTTCCAAATCATCACCTTGGGAAAGCAACCAATCTACAACCTGAGGTTCATCATCATTTAAAACTAAGAGTCCTTTATCTCTAATTCTAGAAATAAAATCTAACTTTGTTCCAGCATATTCATACCAATCATCGAAATAGGAACTATCGTCTCCGATAATGTTTGTAATAATTCCTGAATCAAGTGTGATTCCTTCATACTTTTTATCCAGTAAATTTCTTGCAGTCATTTCTACAATTGCAAAGTCCAATTGATTTTTTATCATGTTTCCTAGCATTCCATGCAGTTCTCCAGGTTCTACGAAATTTGCACTTAATTCTTTTTTTGGCTCTGCCATATCATCGGAATAGCCAGTAGAGGAGATATAACCAACTCGCATTCCAGCATTTTTGAGAAGATGGTAGAGCAATTCCGTAACAATTGTTTTTCCTCTTGAGCCTGTAACTCCAATTACCTTTATTTTTTCGGAAGGATTACCTCTTCTAAAATTAGCTAGCAGTGATTTTTGTTTATTAATGAATCTGGTCAAATTATTCGTTATTGGATTGATATAAGTTAGGTGCAAAACCTCAAGTTATAGTATTACTTATTTCAAAAATTTTGACAAGGTTTAACAAAATTAGCTAAGAGTGTTAATATTTTTTATGGAAAATAGTTTTTTGGATAAAAAAATTATCGCCATAGACGATGACTATAACAGTAGAGAGATTCTCGTATCATTTGCATTAGCATGTGGCTTCCTAAATTTTCGCGTTTACTCTTCTGCGGAAGAATTTATGCATTCTGAACTTCCAATGCTTCATGACATAGACCTTCTTATTACAGATCATTTTTTAGGTAGAGGAATGGATGGTTACACCTTAGCCTCCCGGCTTAAAAGAGCTGGTTTTAGTTTTCCAATATTAATATTTACAGCTACCGAACTAGTAGATTTTTCTTT
>JBLGEO010000069.1:0-9266 GCA_047445235.1 Candidatus Dojkabacteria bacterium
TATTAGACTTCACTTCTGACATCCTTGCTAGTGATGAACTCTCCGTTAAAGATTCAGAGTGGAAAGGTGACGACGAACAATAACTAATTTACAAACAAACATGAATTTTGCAATAAAAGACAATATGCCTACAGATGAGACACTAAGAGCTATGAACGGGGTTTTGGGTGTAGATAGAGAACACTTTTTAGGAGAGTTTAATGCCCAGGCACCTGCACTAGAGAAATTATTTGCTAGTAAGCCAAATAATTTTCTTGCCTTTATGACTGTAGCTTTGACTAAACGATTAATAAAACCACATGACGATTCCAAACAAGAAGGTTCTATACTAACATTAACAAATGGAGAATACTCGTTAAATTATGAATTCATCCTTCATGAGGATGGGTCTGTTGGTGTTTTACAGAAACTAGACTACATTGCATTGTCAACTGTAATCGCAAATAAAGAGATTACTTTAAAACAATTGTCCTTAGCACTAAGCAGACTTGTTCAATTTGGAATGCATATGGTACTTGTAGAATCTAAACGTAATTTTGAGGTATAAATAAATATGAACGACGATCAATTTAAACAAAGAGAGTTCATGCTCTCAAATAGCGATATTCCCATCTTTCCAATGGAGTTATTTCAGAAAGATAGAAAAACATTTGAAGACCAGTTTAACTCACACTCATCTTCTTACTTATGGCGCTTATTTATTGAATACCCAAACCTTTTCCTAGATTTTATATTAAAAGCAGTAGAGTACGATTTCATTGATTTGATGGACGCAGAAGGTCATTCTACACACTTTAATTTAACAATTGATGGTGTCTCACTTAATTATGGATTTATAAGGTTAAATGGTGGAATATATGTTTACCAAAAGACAGACGAGGATCCACACTCTACAGCAATTATAAAGCTACCAATACCATTAGAGGGCTTTGCAGCTGCAATAGTTTCTAACCTATCGACAAGTTCTAAAGTTGAAATGAAGTTTATAACACCTGAATAGACTTTTGGTGAGATTGGAACGATTACTCTGTATGATATAATCTGGAACTTAATCTTAAGAAATAAACTATGAGTCTTGATAGGCCCAAAACACTTGATGAGAGATTTGATGAAATGAGCGTCGATCTCCTTTCGAAACTTAAAAGAATATTAGCTAGAAAAATTCTTCATTATTCTGATGATGGAGGGGGTAATCTAATAGTTCTTGATAAAACTATTTATGGTTCCGATCAAGTAAATCTTTCGGCAATGCTTTCCTGGTTGGGTATTGAAGGTGTACCGATGATTTTAAATAAAGTTGATTCATTAGGAGTACTAACAACTGAAGTCGATAAAAAGGTTGTGGTCTTTAGAGCATCAAAAATATTTGCTGTTATAACTAAGCTCGGCTTTACTGAATTAACGGATGTAGCAGTTTTAGACAATATTACTTATAAAAAGATCACATATACTCTTCCTGAGGATGAAGATGTTGATGAAACAGATGAAGGTGAGGCTATTGTTGATAGAACAATAACTGAAAGACCTCCAGGTTTTATATTTCCACCGAAGGAAGGTTGAAATAGTTTTTGTAAAACTCTAGTGAAATAATTAGACTAGTCTCTAATGATATAAGCAAAGCTCGTATCTAATGATATGAGCAAAGCTCGTATCTAATGATATGAGCAAAGCTCGTATCTAATGATATGAGCAAAGCTCGTATCTAATGATATAATTGCCATATGTTGATAAACGAATCACAAATACAATGGATAGAACTTAAAGCAGACGATATGCTTGCAGATACCTACGGTTCTATTGGAAAGGTTTCTGTTCCAGTTGATGTTCATAAAGTAGCTGACCATTTAGGACTAAAGGTTCAAACTGGCGACATCTCCAAAGACGATGTATCTTCAATTTTTCAGAAAGATGAGAACAGAATTATAACTCAACGAAGTGATGCGTCTTCTAGACAAAATTTTAGTATTGCTCATCAAATTGGGCATTTTGTTTTGCATAAAGATAAAGAAGAAGACGTTTTTTACAGAGAAGAAGCTACTAATTTAGATAAAGCCGAAAAGAAGGAAGAACAAGAAGCAAATGTTTTTGCTGCTGCTTTATTAATGCCAGAATTTTTTGTAAAAAGGCTTTGGGCACAGTTTCCTGATGTTTTAATAATTGCAGATGCTTTTAAAGTTTCTCAAGTTGCTGCATACTTTAGATTAAAAAACCTAAAACTTACAGAATAAAACATGGCAGATATAACAAACGAAAACATAAGTCTAAACGATCAAAAACTTGAAGTTTTAGATTTAAGAGATAGTACTAAAAGTAAAAATCCAACTACTATAGATGAGTTTGTTGAGATCCAAAAGAAAGATTACTCATGGAAGGTAGATGCTAGAAAACCTTACGGATATGCATTAATGGTATTATTATTCCTTCAGAATTTCTTAGTTTTTGGAATTTTGATTTGGGCTCTAGCTGTAAATAAACTTGCTGAGCTTCAGGTAATATTCTCTGTAATAATTCCAGCAACATTAGTGGAAACTGCATATATGGTGAAAGTTATTATTGAGTGGCTGTTTAAGGATATTAACTATCCCCCAAAACGTTAAGTCTTTTTCTAAACGAAATACCGTCTTCAGAAACATTACATTCAAAATATTTATCTAGTTCAAACATTTGAGAATAAACTTTAAATAGGTCGGCAAACTTATTCTTTCTTCTTTCCGGATCTTCGCCTGGTTCGTGCCTCTTACAAATTCCAAATGGAATTTGAGAAATTAACATTCCATCTTCTTCTAAAAAGTTTAAATATTTATGAACTAATTTAAAGTATTGATAAAAATAGAATTCAATGTTTTTGAAGTCTATTGGTGCCTGGAAAGGTCCTCCTGCAGAGCAAACTATTAAGTTTGGCTGTCTATTAGATAATTCTTTAATACGAATTAAAGTTTGTAATCTATGTACATCTCCACCCAATACATATGAATCTAATTTATTATCAAGTTTTCGATAATCCAAACCTGTATAATTTTTAAAATCTTTAAGAGTTAAGCATACACCCTCAACACTATCACATTCACTAATAAATGCATCAGGGGCAAATAGGTCAATTACAAACAAAGTACCCTTCTCTTCTTCTAGTTTCTTAATAAAATCTATGAATTTATTAAAACCTAATAAATTGATTATAGTTCTTAAAAATTGAGTATATCCATTACCATAGTTATTCCAGGGACTTAAAAGATCTGCATACCTTTCTTCTTCTATTACTTTTCTCCGAACAGCTTTAGCCCTTAGTTCTTCTCTGACTTTTTTAACTTGTTCGATAATAAAATCACTATTTTCTCCATCGAAACTTGGAAATAAAGAAAAAAAATTCTCTTCTGAGAACTTACCCGGTTCTTGCGTTTCTATTTTGGGATTAAGATTCATTAGGATTACTGTTTGAATTTACAAACATAACATAAACTTGTTTTTTGGATACTTCACCTTCTTCACCATTTATATATGAAATATTTGTTTGATCCCATAATGAATCAGGATAGTCTCTAGCAAGAGTAGCCCTAAGTGCATTCATTACCTGTCTTATAACTCCAGGAACAGTCGAATATAACTTTATAGTTACATTCATGTAATTATCTTTTGTATTACGAGTCATTTGCTCAACTAGATCATCAAACTCTCTCCATAGTTGTTGAGTATCATTATCAAACGTTTTATCTATAGAGTAAGTATTATTTAGCGCTTCGCACATAAGATCTTTTGCCTTTTCCTTGTCAGTTTCAATTTCAAAAAGCAAACCCTCAATTACAAAATTTCTAAGTACTTCGCCAATAACTCTTTTGAAGTCTTCAACACGTGTGTAAACATCTGAATGAAAATCATTTAGCTCTAACTGTTCCCAAGGTTTTCTTGATGTATTCATTTACTGTCGCCGTAAAATAGAGACAGAGTATATTATACTATGATTTTTTCAATTTTCAAGAATTATTCTATTGGAAAAAGTACGTCTCCAGTGGACTTCTCAATGATTTTTATAGCTAAAACGGGACAAGATTGTGCGCCTTCCATAATTGCATCGTCGGTATCCACATCTTGTGCATCTAAAACCATGTCTGCTTTGTTCTCGTCGTTCATAAAGAAAGTTAGAGGAGCAATTACCGAGCAGCTTGCTGCTCCAATACACTTATTTTTGTCGTACTCAATTATATAGGCACTAGTATCCGAAGTAGCTCTATAAATACCTGGCTCAATCTCTTGAACACTTAATTTACCTTTCTTCATGTCGGAAACAATTTTTGCTGGGGAATCTGCCATATTAATCTATTCTCAATCCTCCTATTCTAAACACAGGGTTAATATATCTTTTTAAGATTTTCAATTCTACAACATTTAAAAGCAAACAAACAGAATAATAAACTAAGAAGGAAGTAACTACAGTTATAACTGTTAGAAAGAATAAATTGATTGTAGTCGAACCTGATAATCCACTATAAGAACTGCTAGTTGGTAAAGAAAAGCTTACAATATCCCATGTTCTAAACATAAAGTACATTACAATTCCCATTACTAATCCTGCGATTAGTTTTTTAGCAAATCCTTTAAATAACCTTCTTAAATTTAATTTCATTCTAAAAAACTGGAATATAAATAATAAGGCAAAGAACTCAAAAGTATAAGCAACACTCATTCCTAACGCAATTCCACCAACAGCTGGATTTCCAGTTCCTCTAGTTAAAAGATTTTCGATAGTAATATGTGTTGCCGCAATTGAGTATTGAGCATTGTGACTAAACAAATTAGTGAAAATTATACCTAGGAAAATTGTTAAAACTAAACTTATACCAGCAATAAGTAATGGTACTTTAGTTTCCTTGTTGGCATAGAAGACTCTGTACATAAACCACTTTCCACAAACAAATATGTGTCCTACAGCAAACCACATTAATGTCCAAGCAATTTGATAAGTTCCTTCTAAGTCTAGTCTGGTATTAGGAAGTAAACCAAATGTTAGCCTTACAATTGGCACCCTCAATACTAAAATTGTTACAACAAAAGGAAGGGCTAAGAAGAGCATCTCATTCATTGTCTTTATAATGATTGACTGCACATTCTTATAATCCTTATCTGCAAAGTGTTCAGATAGTTTTGTAAAAGATGCATATGCAAAAGTAAATGCAAAAAGCTGTGGGACTACAAGCGATAGTGAGTTTGCAAAGTTTAAAGCAGCAACACCATTTACAGCGTAAGATAGAAAATCATTAAAAGTAAGTGCTATATGTTCTGAGGCTACTGCAAATGTCCTTGGAATGGAAATTTTAAATAGCTCGCGGATATATTCATTTTTGAAATCAAGGGTCCAACTAAACTTTAATCCTACATGTCTTGCTAATGGTAACTGAATTAATAAGTGAAGAAAACTTCCAACAAACACTCCGATAACTACTGCCCAAGGACTGTAATTCAATATTGGAACAAGAATAACAACAGCCGAGATTCTTCCAATATTAAATAATAATGGAGCAAGTTGAGGAACAATATATCTGTTGTAAACATTTAGCCCATTTGAAACAAAAACACTTACAGCAAGTATAATCTGTGGAAGAAGCAAGGCTCTCATCATCGCGATTATTTCTGCTATATCTGCTGCACCTCCTGGAATTTCTGCACCAAGTAACTTTAAAAGGAAGGGGAATATTTGATCCGCAAAAATAATTAGCACTACCGAAACAATTCCGAAAAATATTAATGCTGCATTAATCATTGATCCATAAACATGAAGAAAGACTTCTTTTTTCTCTTTTCTTTTAGCGCTTATTAATATAGGGATTACAACCGCTCCAATAGCACCTGTAATTAGAATATTAGAAATTAAGTCTGGAATAGAACTTGCTAAAAGGAACTTGTTCCATCCAGCATCATTTGTACCAAAGTACGATGCTGCGATTAAACTAAATAACTGACCCGTTATTTTAGTTAAAAGAACTGGGAGCATTGCGAAAAGAGCTGTCTCTAGAATCTCTGTCTGCTCTTGAGATAGTAAAACTTTTATATTATTTATTCTTTGTTGGATTGCGGTCAATTTTAAACTTTTTACTTTAAATTAATGTCTTTGCTGGTGTACAAGTATTAGAAAGTCCAAGAGAGTATTGCAAGAAACATACCTATAACTGTTCCAAGCATTAGCTGAAACCAAGTATGTTTGTGCAGATAAACTCTAGACCAACCAACGAAAGGAACAAGTATAAGTAATATTGCAAATGCAACACTTACTCTATTTGTTAGATAAAGTACTCCAAATGCAAATATACCTGTGTGAAAACTAGCCTTGTCAATGTATTTATTAAGAAGATAATATGATGTAAAAAGAACTACAAACAACATTCCACTATAAACCCAGAAATATGAAATTCCAGAATAAACACTCATTAATACCACCAAAGCAAAAGATATGATTGCTGCTAAATAGAGATTATCTCTTTTTTCTCTTGGAACAGCAGTGTATTCAAATATATGCTTCTTATGAATCCATAAGTAATGAATATATAAAATAAATGGAAAAAATCCACCAACTGTGAAAAATATTACTGTTATCTGTGGATTGGCTCTTACAATTTGTAGATTTCCTAGAAGAAAAGAACCAACTAAGAATAGGACTGGATTTGAAATTATAGATATAACCTTTGCTGTTAACGATTCTGGATCTGCAATTCTTGACATACACTAAAGAGTAATTAAATATATCCTGGGTAAATTACTGCCCAGGATTACGTTTCTAAATTATCTTCTGTCGAATCTTCTTTCTCCTCTATCTCTATTATTAAACCTTCCCTCTGGTCTTCTGCCCATATCTTGCATTGGTGCAGCCTGAGGTGCTTTCTCAATTTTCTCAAGTAGCTCTGGTGCCTGTTTTACGTCTTTCATTGAAAAGCTTAATCTTCCATCCTCAATTTTTAGGACTTTTACCTGAATACTGTCTCCTTCATTGAAAACTGCATTTAAGTCAATATTTCTTCTTTCAGATATTTCGGAAACATGGCATAAACCTGTAATACTTTGGCTTACATTAACGAAAACGCCATATGGCATAATCTTATCAACAATAGCTGTATATTCTTTTCCGACTTCTGCTTCTTCAAACATATTGTGAATAATTCCAGTGACAAAGTCAAGCTGTTCTCTATTAGCTGCGGTTACTGTAACTTTGCCAGTATCGATTATATTAATATCAACAATCTTGCCGTCAAATTGATCTTTACCTCTTTGTACAAGTTCTTTAATATTTTTTCCTCCTGGGCCAATTAGTTCTCCAATTCTTTCTTTATTGATAGTTAATGTTCCAACAATTGGTGCATTAGGGCTTAATTCTGCTCTTGGTGCTGTAATTGCTTTATTCATAACTTCTAGAACCTGCATTCTTCCATCTTTAGCAATTCTAAATGCTTCTTTTATAATCTTTCCAGGTACTCCTCTCAATTTGTTCTCATATTGAATAGCTGTAATACCATTTTTTGTTCCAGTTACTTTAAAATCCATGTCACCATAGAAATCTTCAACACCTTCAATATCTAAGATTAATTTATATTTGCTCTCATCTCCGTCTTCTGTAATTAAACCTACTCCAATTCCAGCAACAGCTTCTTTCATAGGCACTCCAGCAGCCATAAGAGCCATACTAGATGCACAAGTTGCTGCCATTGATGTAGAGCCATTTGAGCTCAAAATTTCAGACACAACTCTAATTGTATATGGAAAATTTTCTTGAGATGGAACCATATTCTTTAGGGCATTTTCACCAATTGTTCCGTGTCCAACTTCTCTTCTTCCTGGCTTGTAGGAATATCTTCCTGCTTCTCCAGTTGAGAATGGAGGCATATTATAGTGATGCATAAATCTTTTTGAGCTTTCTCCTTCCATTACATCTACTAACTGCTCCATGCCTTGTGAAGCCAATGTAACAATAGATAAAGATTGAGATAAACCTCTATTAAACAATGCAGATCCGTGAACAGTTTTGATTGTATCTACTTCTGCAGATAAAGGTCTAATTTCTAATAAACCTCTTTCTAATCTTCTTACTCCATCTTTTAGAATGTGTTCTCTTAAGATTTTCTTTGCAATATATTCAATTGCGTTTGTAACATCCATTGGATCTGGTGATTTACCCTCAGCATCTTTTAATGGTTCTACTAACTCAGCTTCAATAATATCTAAGAATACATTTCTATCTACCTTTTCTGGTTGAAAAATACTTTCTTTAATTGCGTCGTACTTTAAGTCTTTAATTTTTTTGATTAATTCTTCTGGTGCAGGTAACTCAATATTTACAGATTCATCTATTTTGTAATCAAAGTCTGGTTTTCCATTTACTTTCTCTACTTCAGCAACAAACTTTCTCTGAACTTCGTTCATTTCTTTAATTGCGTCCATAGCTTTATCTAATGCTTTATCCATTACATCTTCTGTAACTTCAACAGCCCAACCTTCGATGTTTAAGAATCTATCGTCAACTCCAGAAATAAATAGTTCTGCCTTTAATTCTTCTCTTCCTTTAGCTTCTGGATTTACTACAACTTCATCATCTTTAGTAATACCAGTTACTGCTCCTGCTGACGGTCCATGGTATGGAAGTCCAGATAACATTAATGCAATGCTTGCACCAAAAACTGCTAAAGTTTCTGGATCGTTCACTTCATCGTAACTTAGTACAGTTAAAATAACTCCAACAGCTTTTTTAAACCCCTTTGGAAATAAAGATCTGATTGAGTGGTCAACTTGTCTAGCTTTTATAATTGCATCGTCTGAAGGGTATCCTTCTCTCTTCATAAACTTTGAACCTGAGATTGCTCCTCTTGCGTACATTTTTTCAATATACTCCACAGATAAAGGGAAGAAATCCTGAGAAGAATTTTTCTTATCTACTGCAACAGTTGCAAGAACAGATGTTCCACCCATTTCTAATAAAACTGCACCATTTGCAAGTTTTGCTAACTTGCCCGTGCTTAACTTAATCTCTTTACCGCCTACTGTGTAGGTCTTTGAGACTTCTGACATAAAAAAATAATAATAAATATTCTACGTCCTGCCGGAAATCTAGCAGCGACAAACTTGAAAAAATCTATTTAGGGAATTATCACGAAAAGAGGCAACGATGCTGGATTCCATATAGTCTAGAAGTCCAAATCCATTGTTTCCTTTCGTATTTCCAATAACCTCCTCTAAAATTTTCAATGAAAGTATTTTTTATTTTTCTTATAATATTTATTATCTCATACAAT
>JBLGEO010000070.1:0-19442 GCA_047445235.1 Candidatus Dojkabacteria bacterium
TTCTTTGTTTACTGAAGGAATAATTACCAAACCTTTTCACTTTGACTTATTTTATAAAATAATTATCGAAGAATTACAAAAATTTGAAGATAGTGGTTTAAAATTTATGTCAGGGATTCACTGACTTTAATATTTATCTAGACTTTCTTTTATTATCAAAGAAAATTAGAATTACCCAGAGACCACTCGAAATTGTTAGCAAGCCAACCAAAATCATTACTAAATCAAAGTGTTCTCGACTTATACTAGCTACTGTTCCTGCGATAAGGCTGAAGATAAGCATTGCAAAACTTAATGTACTATCATAAGTTGCATAAGCGAAACCTTCCTTGTTTCGTTCCAAATTTGCTGCAAATAATTTTCTCCAATTTACTAAATTTAGTGCACCACCAAATCCAATTACAAACTCAAGAATATAGAAGGCTATTGGTGAAGTTATACTTGGAAGAAGGAGATATGGTACTCCCATTAATAAATTACCTATAAACAATAATATAATATCGTCTCTATCTTTTTTAATTCTATCTGTAATAATACCTACAGGAATCTGAGTTACAACTCTAGCTAGATAAAAAAATGCAGTTCCAATACCAACCATTTCTACAGTTTGTGCACCAAATTTTTCTGCAAGGTAAAGTCCAATAAATGCATTTATTACTAAATAGATTCCCCATGTAAAAATATCTGATACAGTAAGGAGCCAAATAACTTTATTTAGCGAGAAATCCAATAAAGTTTTTTTAGTATTAGCCATAAATTCAAGAAAACAATGTATAATCTGATTTGAATATACCAGAAAATCTAGTGTAACTAAAGCTATTGGACACTCCACTAATGAGCAATCTAGTAACAAAAAATGATATAGAATTAATCTACGACTCCCAGTTTGATCGTATATACAAATTCTTCTATTACAAGACTCTCAACAAAAATATTGCTGAAGACTTATCTAGCGAGACTTTCCTCACTTTTGTAAATCTCCTAAACGAACATAAGAGCATTGAGAACTTGAATGCATTTTTGTATGGAATTGCTAAAAACATTTTTATGCAGTATTTAAGAAAGAAGTATCAAGATGGAATCCCTTTCTCTGCTATAGATAAAGATTTTGAAGAGTATGCAGTTGAGTTTGTGCAAGAGAATGAAAACACAGAAACTCCAGAGGAGAAGTTATTGAAAATATTAGACATGATTCCATCAAAGCAACGAGAAGTTATTAGATTAAGATTTATAGAGAAGCTTAGTTTAGAAGAAATTACAATTAGACTTGGTAAAGATATGAACTATGTAAAGACCACTCAAAAACGAGGTTTAAAGTCCCTTAAAATGGCCGTAGAACTCAATACCCATATAAATGATGATATTGAATAATTTGTACACTAAATAACACTAATAAGTATATGGAAAACATAGAAAATAACGAAAATATGAATATTTTAGAAGAATTAGAAAGCAGATCTGCTTCTCCTAGTCTTCAGTTTAAAAACTCTTTAAAAACAAGGGTTATTTCTGATTTCAGAGAAATTCCTGCTGAAGGAAGATTCTTTTTTAATGAAAGGACTATAAATTTTCTTTCTGTTTTTATTGTAATTCTTTCGGTAGGAATTGTTGCAGGTGCAGGCATAATTTCATTTAACAATGGCAACCAAGTTATTAATGTAGATTCTGTTGCTGCTGTTCCAGCTGCAAAAAAACCTGAAATCTTAGAAGGTATTATAAAAAATAATCCAGATGCTCTTATTGTACAAACCGCGGCAGTGGTTTCAGAAAACCCATCTGATGTCGCATCTGTAGCACAGACAGCTCAAAAAGTTTCTGTTAGTTCTGAAGTTAAGGGATACAACTTTTCCTTTACAAAAGCAACTACAGAGATTGGGTCTAGTGTAGTTTGTAATTCAAATAGTGCGACTACTAAAGAGATCTTTAACTACTCAGATGATTCTATGAGTTTATACAGAGTTGTAAATTTAAATCAAAACAACAATGTTATTGACTCTGTTCAAGTTGAAACAAAAAACGATGTTACAACAAGTAAGTACTCTAGGGACGGAAATGCACAAATAGTATTTTCTTCAAATAACCTGGAGACCGAAGTGAAACCTGCATCATTTCCTGTTTCGTCACCACAAGTTACAACAGATAATATAAATAAATATTTTGTTGGCGGTTCACAAAATATTACAGAAGTTACTAGAGATGGAAATAAATTCTATGTTTTAGAAACTCAAGGTATTTACGATTGTAATGGAAATGTTATTAACGTTGTATTTAAAAATTGGTTCATAAAAGATGATTTTTCATTATTTAAAAAAGAAATTTATAAAACAAACTCAAGTGAATCCAATTTAATTGAAAGAACAACTTTTAAAGTTGCGAACCAACAGGTTGATTTTCAAGATATTAAGCAGAACTTTTTGCAAGAAGATAAAGAAAATATAACAGATATCTCTGAATTAGATTCTTACCAAACAATTGAAACACTCTTAGATAATAATTCAATAATTATTCCTGGTGGAGTAGATACAAAAGATTTGAAAATCGCTAACTTTCAAGATTTATCCTTAATGAATAAGAATTTCTATAAAGACGATTTTAGTTATCAGCAATCAATAAATGTTCAATCTAAAGCATTCGTAAAATACAGTGTCAACGATTTAAATATAGAACTTTACAATTCAGATATTTTTGACAGCAGTTTATTTACATCAACAAAGGATAGTATTTCTCAAGATATTAGACTTGGAGACAACTTCTTTACTGGGAATTTATACACAAATACTACTCCTGTTTCATTTGCAGGTAGTACAACTGCAAAGCAAAAGTTAGTTGTTACAATTGACGGAATAAAGTATGTGTTTAGTTCTAGCAACCTTGATAGTATAATAAACAATGGATTAGATTCATTGTTACTATCAGATGTTTACTATGCCAATAAAATTTGATTACTACATTCCTAAAATTTTCTCACTAATTTTAATTACTGTAGGTGCAGTTTCTTTTACTCTCCTAGTTAACTTTAATGCTCTAGAAATAGTTAATAGACCAATTAAATCTATTTCTGCTGCCACTTTTGATGCAGATATTTCAAATCTTAATAATGATGATATTGTGAGTTTTAATGGGAGCATAAATTATTTACGAGTGATTGCAGATTCTTCTGAGAATGTTTATTATGTTGGTTTTGAAGAGTTTGGTGATAAGTTAATAGTCAGAATGTCAAAACAAGATTTTGAAGGTACTTCTTTAAAAAATGTCCAGGGTAGTGTTAAATTTTTAGATAACTCTTCTTTCTCTGAATCTCTAATTACAAAACTAAATGAAAAGGGTAATGTAGACAATATTGATAACAGTGAATTAAGTAACTTAGATGCCACTGTTAAAGAAAGAATCGCTGAGAATCTTCAAGGTAATTTTTCTAACAAAAGTATTTTAGTTATCGAAGGTCAGAAATTTGAAAGAGAAAAAGTCTATTCTGAGACTCTACTTCTGGGAATTCTTTCTTTAGTTTTTCTAGTAATACTGTTTAGAAATAAAGTTCTTTACTCCTAATATATTATCATTGCAGTTCTATTCATTCTTGACCAAGTATAGTCTAGGTAGTCTGCTGAGAACCATGTTTGCCCATACCAAGGATCGTTAACTAAGAATGCCTCAGGATTTGTTGTTGGACCTCTAACCCCAATTACAAGTCCACCATGTTGACCATTTATTCCATGAATATAAGTACCATCTGAAGCTGTCCAGTTTTTATCATAGTTTGAACTTTCTCCATTGTATCTCCAAATAACTACTGGGTTTCCATTAATGATAGTTGCTGCTAAAGAGTACTTATTCCAACCTTCTTTTATTTCTGTTGTGATACCTCTATTGTTGAATGGTTTCTGTAGAGCAGTCCAATATATACCGTATCCCCAGCTTCCATCAGAGTTACCAACATATTCTTTGTAAGGATTACCAGACCACGTCCCATTGCTTTGGTTTGGATTATAACCAGTTTCCGATATAACTCCAGCAGCACTCAGGTTGTAACCTTTCCATGATAAAGCCATTATTCCTGCATAAAGATTACAAGAGAAGGATCCATAAGGCTGGTAGATCTGAGGTATTCCAGATATTACAACTTCTTGAGCTCTTACTTTAAATGACACAGAGAAATCTTCCGTTGAATCAATACCATAAACAGACTTAACACCCTTGTGCATTACTGCAGTGTATGTTTGATTAAATCCCAATGGGTTATTTGGTGTAAGAACTAAATCTCTATTATCCCATGTAAATGTACCTGGAACATCTGGAGTAACAGTTAGGTTTGCTTGTGCAGATGCGTGGTCAACATCTTGGTCTAGTCCTATTCTTATAACTGTATTTTCTCCAACATTGTTACTTCCATTTGTTGGGACAGATCCAGTTAGTTTAATAGCACCGACAGTTTCAAAACTATAAATGAGGTCCTTGTAAGTGGGGCCTTGATCTAAACTTTCTATTCCCTTTGAAAATAGTATTTGAAACTTTGTCCCTTTGGCTAGTTTTGTTGTAGGTGTAAAAACAAACGAATTATCATCGGTCCAATTGAATGTACCTATAATCTTCGGTTCTGTAGAGAAGTGTGATTCAACAGACTCTCTTTTCATTGGAAGAGTAAACTTTACTGAAAGTGAAGAATCATCTCTTATACCTGTACCTTGTGGGGTTAATGTTTCTATAAATGGTTCCTTTAATGTTTTAAAACTTATTGAATAGTTAAAGTCTGGTTCGGTTTGCTGAGAAATTACTTGAGAGGTACTAATGTCATATTGGATTGGGTGCCTGGAAATTGTTAATTTATATTGCGTATCAGCATCTAGTGGTGCCTGCGGCTTGAATTCAAGTACACTACTAAACTGGCTCTCAACATCAAGAGCAACACTTGGTTGTATAGAGTATGTCCAAGTAGAAAGGTAGTAGTTATTTTTCGTAAGTAATACTTTTATTGAGTCCTCCCTATTAAAACTACCTTCTTGGTCAGCAGGAGTTGTATTGAGAACTTCGGGAGCTTTTGGTGAAAAGAAATTTAGAGCCAATTCGTGATTCTCAGAATTTACAAAAAGTCTCTTTACACCAATAATATATATTACAATTCTTTGATCTGGTAAATATGTTTGCTTAGGGTAAAAATGTCCTCTTACTGTGTAGTTCGAAAATAGAAACTTCTCCCACACCCAATCTCCTTCGAGTTTTGGTGTCATTCTTGGTTCTAAAGAAGATATTTGTACTGGTACATTAAAATCAACTTCTATTGGTTTGTCGTAATTGCTCCAATTTTCGCCTGTGGCAGGACTTGAGAATATAATTTGAGGAGTAACGTCATAGTAGCCAATAATTAGTACAATGGCTCCAAGAATTATGGTCGATAGAAAAATTGCTAGTAAAATAAATCTATTGTCTTTTAAGAACGTTTTTATCTTTAAATCTTTAACATTTTTCCTAACAAGAATTAAATCAGTAAGAATTACAAATACAAAAGGTATTGCAACTAAAATTACAAATATAAACTTTTCAATTCCGATTGTATTTATTATGGAGGTTAGCATTTAAATTCCGTTAATATCATTTATTCTATCCCAATCGTTATATGCCTTTTCTAAAGTAGTGTAGAGCACTGGTCCATTATTTGCGTCGTATTTATACCTAGAAGTGTAGTCAAACAATGTTTTTACTTTCGGCTCATCTATAATAGTAAACCAATGTGGGTGAGTTAAGTAAGTTAATACCTGTGGATGTGTTAGTATCCCAGATGCTCCAGGCATATTCTGCTGGAATCTTGTAATTAAATCTTCTGCACTAAACCAATAAGAGTCTGCACCGTTATCTGGGAATTCCCATATATTTAACCTAGGATCCTCCCATTTGTTTATATCTCCCACCGAAGGCAAGTAAGGAGTTGTAGTAGGCTGTAAAGTCCATGGTAACTCTGTACTGTAACTTAAGGTTGGGTTAATTCTACCACCAGTTCTTCCGCTGGAGTCTATTAAGAAACCTGCATTTTGTGCAGCAGCTAATACAGACGGAGAAGAGAACCATCCACCTGTTCTATATGTAATTGGTTTTGGAAGATCATGTTCTTTAAATTTATCAAAACCCCAAGCCATTATTTTTTCTAATTCTGACTGTGTGAAGTCACTTGTTATAGCGTCTCCATACATCGCACCTACGACTCGACCTGGCCTTGGCGTTACACCAGCTTCAGAAACCATATCTGCAAACATATGTAAATGCATTCCTATCTCGTCTCCATATTGTGTTTGTCTATTCTTAACCCACTGAGTTAAGTAATCTGCTCGCTCTGGAGTAACAACATCTTGTGGGAAGGAAGTTTGATCCTTAACGAAAATTCTTGGATTAAATAACTGAACTATTGGCATGGAATACCTATTGGCTACATAGTTTATTTCTGAAAGCCCAAAGTCTGAAACTCCCCAACCATCCCAGTCAAAACTCCAAGTTACGTAAAGAGGGTAAGAAATTTTTATTGGTGTTTTATAAGTTGTTAGTACTTCTAAATTTTTATCGAAGTTTATTAGCTTTGCTTGCACTTTATAGATTGCTGGAGGAAGTCCTTCAATATCCGGAGCTATAGAGTATTTCGTTGAGTCTTGGACGGGAACTTCTTTTGATTCAATAATTTTATCTTCAGAATCTAGAATCTGATAGCTTATGTAATATTTACCTTGAGTAATTCCATCGGGGAGTGTAATGTCTGCACTTAAATTATCAATAAGTTTTTTTGTATCTGGGACTATTAAAAACCACTCTTTGTTTGTCCCTAACGAAAGTCTGTGCTGTAGTTCATCGCCTACTACTTCTTTTTCAGTTAGCGGCTCGGCTCCCTGCGGAATTTGAAGTAACTCACTATCTTTTGCAAATATATTTCCATAATACAGGTAATAATCTGTACTTACTGCATTTGCAGCTATTGGAGCTGAAAGTTTAAATATAATCTGTGTGGAAGATGTATTTGGATTTACGATCGAAATTGGAATCTCTTCGTAAGTATTTGTAGTTTTATTCCAGTAAATAATTCTTAGGTCCTTTCCAGTTGGATCTAAAGATTTTTTCTCGTTAATACTTTTTGCGTGATCAAAATCAATTGAAATATAATTTGTTTCAAAAAGTACTTCAGAGTCAGTATTAGAAATAGTAAGTTGCCTCTTATATTTGTAATCATCATTTGCCCAGTAAGGGTCTTGCTTTGGTAATGCAATTACTTTTTGAAAGCTACTAACATCATCGTTGATTGTTTTTGTGTATGCAGAAACTCTTGTTATAACTAAGAAAATACTCAGAACGAAAGTTACAGCTATTACAAAGAGTGGAAGAATAGAATGTACCAAAAAATAAAATTCATTCTTGAACTTATCTTCAATTATTTTATAAACAATAAAGTTATAAGCTAATGTGAGCAATGAGGATACTGCAAATAGCCCAATTGAAAGTATGACTATTTGAAAAATATTACTAGCTTGAAAAGATATTCTTGAGGTATCTAAAAGGTATTTATATAAAAATAAAATTAGTAAGTGCCAGGTCAGAAAACCTAAAGTGTTGCTTCCAAAAAATTTAATGATATTTTGAAATCGTCCATTTATTAGTTTTGTGAAAGCAAGTGAAGCTAATAAAATTATTCCAGTGATTAAAAAACTTAATGACAAGAATCCAATTGAAGGAGGAAACCTCCCTTCTACAGGAAGTGGGTACAACAAATTTAAAGGGGTTTGCGTATAAACTATAGAGCAGACAATCGTTAAAATTAATGCGAATAATGTCATTAACGAAGTTGCTTTAAATCTAGTTCTACTGTGTAAATGGTTTTTTACAAAATGTCCAAACCAAAGACCTAGGAAAAATATAATTGCATATTGAAATACTGGGAAAGAATGAACTCTTAATCCTTGGAATGTCTTACCTGCTAATAAAGAGATGAAAGTATTTAATCTTGCTGGACCAGAAATTATATTAAAACTGATGTACCCTATAAAAAATAGTACTGTTCCGGAAAGTAAAGCCCTCCATTGTGTCTTAGAGATCCACTTATAAACTTCACCAAAGATAATGCCACCAAAGATAAATATCGCAATGGCAATTAAGTACTCACTAAACTCGGGTAAGGGACCCAAAGTAAAAGTGTTGTAAATTTCTCTAAGCAAACTCCCAGATGTAAAATTTCCAAGATATAGTTTACTAAAGACAAAAATATATACTACAGATAATAGAACATATATAAGTCCTATCTGTATGGTTCTATAGAAAAGTTTTTTCTGAAGCAGTGTGTAATCTACTGACTTTCTTTCGATTTCTTTTACAGAAGAGTAATAGTAATTAATTCCGGAGAGGAAAAGGAAAGCGGTAAAAGAACCAATACCTCCAATTAAACCGATATAGTAGACAATAGGGTCAGAACTATGTGTATAGTCATATGTTATAGCGATTACGTGGGTAACAAGCATTAAGAGTAAAGCAACGATTTTTGCTATATCTATAAATGCTTCTCTTTCAATTTTTGGAATTATGTTCGCAAAGTCCGAACCCTCTCTAAAAGTCTTTCTTATAGCCATGGAATTTTCTAAAATAGCTACAGTACATATATATTTTAGATGTTTTCCAGGTAATTAGCAAATTGAGAAGATCTATTCTATATAATTCCCATCAGTGTTTTATACACCTTTCAAGGCCTTCATTTCTTGTTCAAGTTGATTAACTTTTCTAGAAAGTTTTTCTGTTTCTATAACTCCAGCGTACGAATATCTAACGTAAACTGACAAAACCATAATGACTATTGAGAAGATTAAAATCATTATTCTAATTAGTCCTCCAGAAAAGTCTATAAATTGATTATATAAATCAGACTTGTAGGCTTGTGTGGTATTTGTTTGGCCAAATAAATTATTTAAAGATCCAAGTATGGTTGTAGGTAATTTACTAATTTCTGTCACTGTTCCATCGAAGCTTTTCAGTTGTGTTGCAAACTGAGTATCTTTTAAGAGTAGTTCTGCTCCAGATTTATATAGGTCTGGTAAAAAAAGTGCTGAAAGAGAAAAAATAATCGAAGCAAAAAATAAAAGAGTAATAAATAATGAGGTTACATGAATTACTTTTTTATAGAATACAAAGCTTAGGATTAAAAAAATTACAAGAATTAATAGTGCAAGTTGTAGAATGTTCATTTGGTAGATCTAAGAGCTATGTTTGATTTGTATTATTGAATCCGTTTTGGAAATAATCTATCACAATTCCAGAAGAAAAGAGAGTTTTGCCAATTCTCAGATTATGAATATCTAAAACCTTTTTTACATTCTTTGTAGTAAGTACTTCACTTTCTTCTTTTCCAACAGGTGAATCCATTGGCTCTGCTTCTGCATAATTAATAACGGTTACAGGGCTAAAATCTATTGCATACCCATCTTCTTCAAGACTAAAGTCGTACTGAAAGCTTGCAGTTTCCATAGCTGGAGTTCCTCCAATACCTCTATATCCAACATCCCAAACCTTGGATGTTCCATTGTAAGTTAAATGTTGTAAGACACCATCCTGCACATTTAATGAGATTTTTTCTTCCCTGGAAAGTACATCGTTTCCTACCCAATCATCGTAACTATAAATGCTATCGCTAATCATTTGCTCAGGTTCCGAAACCTCTGTGTCATCAGTGTAATCTTGTCGAATATATTCTTTACTAACTAGAAGACCTATGGAAAAGTTTGTTTGATCTTTTATTAGTTTCTCAACTTTATTAAGACACTCAAAAAAATTCTCATCTAAGGATGCATCACATGTAACCGGATCTCCATTATCTACGACAATTGTAAAAGTTATTATCTTTTTTGTCATTCCTCTTTCTGTAAACTCTTTAGTAAGAGTCGATTTTAGATTTCTCCAAATATCTCCAAATTCAGTTTTAGGAAGTAGGTTATTTTCAGAATTCTGGAAGAAATTATGGGTAGCGAATTGTGGTGCTGGAGATATTATTGGTGGCGGAGATGAGTCCATATTTATTTTGAATAATATTTAATGATAACCCATAAATTCAATTCTGCAAATATAGGTGTATACTATTTTTATTTCTAATTTTTTATTTTTTTCTTATGCCAGAAGAAAACAAAAGTATGATGTTAGTTATTATTGCAGCTGTTGTTATTATTGTGATAGGAATAATTATTTTTGTGGTTGCGAGCAACAATTACAATACTGTAACAAACACTCCTACTAATAACCCTGTAAGTGCCTCGGTAAATACTAGCAAATCATTTGTTCTAAAAGATCAGAATGGATCAGGACAAACTGGAACTGTTGTTTTAACTGAAAACGGTGACTCTACTAAAGTCTCAATTAGTTTAATAAATCCAACAAGCGTTAGTGAACCAGCACACATACATTTAGGTAGCTGCCCAACACCAGGAGCTGTAAAGTATCCTTTGAGCAATGTTATAAATGGCTCTTCAGTTACAACTATTAATGTGAAGTTCTCAGATCTAAAAGCTTTAGGTGCCTTAGCAGTTAACGTACACAAATCTGCTGAGCAATCTACGGTTTATGTATCTTGTGGAGATCTAGCTTTTTAAAAGCTTGAGTTACGTGTGAACTCGGCAAATAGAAAAAGGTGTGTTACACCTTATAAATATGAATGAGAAAGCGAGCCCTTAAGGGCTCGCTTGTTTGTTATTCTGTGACGATACTGCGGACTCTCGCTCTACAGTTTCGCAGTCCCTATCTAGTTACAGAAAAACTCTTTACTTCTTCTAAAATAGCTTTAGCTTTTTCATCTGTTTCGAAGTGTAATCTAACTGGTTTTACAAGTTCGTCTATGTAGTTAATAACAGCAACTTTCAAATCTAATGGAAATAATTTCTTATCTTTGTAATCTTGTTCTAGTTCTGCATATGTTGAATACTCAACATTTCCACCAAATTTTTCTTCTCTAGTTACTTTGAATTTATCGTCTTCAAGTAGAGGAGTCTTTCGTTTTAAGTATTTAGCTTCGAAAATAATTTGCTTACAGTAATCTAAAATTGGATTATCTTCAACTTCTCCTTCTGGGCAGTAAGCTTTGTTAATTTTTCTTTCTATATCTTCTAGAGTATCTGTCATAAAAATTGCTGTGTCTGGTTTTGACTTACTCATTTTCATAGAGATGGCCCTTGTTTGTGCATCTTCGGATTTATCTGCTGGCTTTCCTAAACCTTGCAACATTGAATGACTAAGTACTATTGGTTTCCAGAAACCTAATTCTGGTCCAATTTCTCTTGCAAGCATATTTACTTTTCTTTGGTCTAAGCCTAATTGTGTAACCTGGCATTTCATAACACCGAAGATATCTGCAGTTTGCATGCAAGGATAGAGGATTTGAGCTGCTGTTAAATCATCAGATTCTGTTCGTCCCATTATTTCTGTTGTTCTTAAAATTCTGTTTAGCGTTGCAGATTTTGCAACCTTCATTACTAATTCCCAATATTCTCTTTTTCCTACAAAATCCGATGTCCAAAGAAATTCAACTCCATTTAAATCCATTCCGCTAGCTCTCCAGATCTCAATAAAATATTCTCCAACTTTTTTAATCTTGTCTAGGTCTCCACCCATTTTATTATTTAAATATCCAAACCAATCTGCAACCCACATTTTAAAGTGGAAGCCGGCTTCTATCATTTTGTTTGCGTTAATTGCTCTAATAATTCCTTGGGCAATATGCATCTGTCCTGATGGTTCAAATCCATCGTATGTGAATAATTCTTCTCCAGAAGTTAGAACTAATGGAAGTTCGTCTTCTCCAACTAACTCTCCACCATTTGCTGCAATTGATTTTATTAAGTCAATTCGATGTTGAAGTTCAGGAGTAATTTCTATAATTCCTGCATTTCTTTCGATCTGCTTCATCTGTTCATCTGTCAACACATCTAATATAGATTTACCAATAAGATCTTCTGGCCTCGAATTTCGAGCTTCGTCATTTGTGACTATAAAGATTCCTTCATGGTCATGGCTTAGTGCAAATTCATCTTCCGCTAAAATCATTCCCTCACTCATTTCTCCTCTCATTTTTCTTGCATCAAGTTTAATTTCATTGTTTTCGAAAATCAATACTCCTGGGACTACGTTTCCTGGTGCTAGCCAAGCAACTATATCTCCAATATTCATATTTGTTGCAGCAGTTACAATTTGGTGTTGCCCATCTTTAGCTTGAACTTGAACAATAGTTAATCTATCAGCACCTTCGTGCTTTTTAAGATCAATAATTTTTACCAATTGAATTGCAGAAAGAAGTTCTGTTAATTTTTCTTTAGAGATGACCATGGGTTTAATTTAATAACTATGCAAAAATACTTAATCTATAAGGTGAATTATATATTAAAGGGGTTGTTCTTACAATTCTGCTTTATTTGAAAAATTGCCTTCCGCCAATTCAATTTCTCCAACAATATCGAAGTTTTTAGTAGGTAATTGACAGTAGTACTCCATAACACCTTCTCTTAATCTTGCATAAACAACTGCCTGTTGAATATCAATAGATTTTAACTTAGTGGAACAAGATTCTAGATATGATCTTACTTCTGCTATTACATCTTGATAGATTTGGTTTCCAGCTTTATTACAATTTAAGAAAATAGTATAAAGGCCTCGTAATTGCTCAGTAGAGATTCTAGTTGGAGTTTCAGAGGCATTATATTCGGCTTCTAATAGTTCTACAGGAAATTCGGTTACAGGCTCAGTATCTCCCGCATCATTCGGATCGGGTTCAGATACCACTAGATTTAATCTTGAGTACTGAGAGTACTTATTAACTTTCTTTCTCTTCACTCTACTATCTTTTTTGCTAATTAGTTCCTCATACCCATCAGATACCATCTCTAATACTGTCATCTTTTTCTAAATTTAAAAACAAGTTGGGCTGATTATACTTTTTTTGCCGGAAGATGACTACGGATTACTTCTTAAGAAGTCTTTCCCATATTACAAAATGGAGAGCAAGACATATCATAAAAGGAATTCCGAGGACAGGAATGTATAGAAGTCTAAATCCAAAGAAAAATACGAAGTAAATAATCAAAGATACATTCAGTGAGTTTAAAATCATAATTGATACACTTTGTGCAAAAATGATTGAGCTTTTACTATTTGCTTTAGGAATTGAATCTACTCTCCATTTAAACGCATTCTCAAGTTCCTTATTATGTTTAATATAATAATCTTTAATTTGATTCATAGCTTTCACACTAGAAACCCAAGCGACCCTTGTTCTTGTTAACTGAAAAAGAGTGATGACGCCAAACATAAAAAGTCCTATGAAGACAAATACAAAAATCAATTTATTATCTACATTCAAAATACTTGGAAGAACAGCCGCAGAAACTAGAGTAACAATATTTGCCAAAAAGACTTCAAATACTTTTCCTCTATCATCGTTAGCTTGATGGGCAGTATCTGATGCATACTGAAATTCTGCCATTAGGATTTGGTTTTGGTCTAAATTTTCTTTCATAGACGAATTTTAGCAAATATTATTGTAGAATGAGATCTAATAAGCATTTTTCTAATGAAAGAATTTTTAAAATCAATTGACGTAAGTATTTTTAGAGGCCTTCACGATCCTAAGCCTGATTATTTAAAAATAATCGAGAAGGAAGTTAAAAGCTGCAAGACCCTTCTGGATGTAGGTTGTGGTGGATACTCACCCTTAAAAGATATTAATAAAACTCTTAAAAAATCAGTTGGTGTTGATGGATTTAAACCTTCTATCGATAAGGCAAAAGAAAGAAAAACTCATTCTGAGAATAAAGTTATTAATGTTTTAGAACTTACAAAACATTTTAAAGATAAGTCTTTCGATTGCGTTGTCGCACTTGATCTTATTGAACATTTAACTAAAGAAGAGGGTACAAAGTTACTAAAAGATATTGAAAGAATTGCAAAAAAGAAAGTAATTATATTTACTCCAAATGGATTTGTTCCTCAAGGAGAATATGATGGAAATACTTACCAAATACATAAATCCGGCTGGGGTTATAATGAAATGGAGAAGAAAGGTTACAAAGTTTATGGGTTGAATGGATTAAAATCACTTAGAGGAGAATATGCCAAAGTAAAATTTAAACCAGAAGCCGTTTGGGAAAGAATTTCTTACACATCAAAATTGCTTACAAAAGTAGTGCCGTCAGCTTCTTATCAAATCCTTGCTGTTAAAGAAGTTTAAGAAAGATAATGTTTCCTTTGTGAATCCGAAAGTTTCTCTAGACAGTATCTAAGCATTGTTCTAGGCATTTGCTTGTAATGCTTATCTAGGAAATTTATGAGCAGTTTTTCATCCATTTTTCCAATTTCTTTAAGCATCCAACCTGATGCTTTTTGTATTAAATCGTGTTTGCTAGAAATAAAATATTCTGCGAGATTTAAAGCATCTTTAAAATCTTTTTCTTTAATAAAGCGATAAGTTGTTAATAAAGAAACTCTTTGTGTCCAAAGATAATCAGTTTTTGCAAGTTTGTAGATAATACTTCTATCTTTATCCAATAAATATTCACCGACAATCTTATAAGCGCTAAGATCCACTAAGTCCCAGTTGTTTATATGTTCTAGATTATTTAGGTAAAACTCGTAGTATGCTTTCTTCTCTTCTTCAGTCCCTTTTGGGTATTTCAGACATAGTACTTGCAGTGCAGTTAGTCTATGCTCGTGAATTGGACTTTGTAGAAGTTCCTGAATATCTTTTAAAGAGGCTTCTTTGTAATATCTCTTGGCAACTTCTTTTTGTTTCGGAACTTTTATTCCTAAGAATTGATCGCCTTCTCCGTACTCACCTTTTCCAGATTTAAAGAATCTTGAAACTCCAGCTACTTGTGAGGGATCTGCAATTTCTTGGAGGTCTTTTTTAATTGAATCTGCTATGTTCATTATCTGACAATTGCATGATCTAATATATTCCATCCCGGTCTGCTAGTTATTTTAACCCAAGTTTCTTGACCTTCGCATGAGTGGACTTCTTTTGGCTCAATTTGAATATGATCTCCAACTTGCAGAAGAACCTTTTCTTTCTCAACAGTAAGCACGAGTTTACCTCTTAGAACATCGTATATTTCTGTAGCTTCCTTATGGTAATGGGGAAGAGTTCTATCTACAACGCAAATTATTTCACTTAAACCTTTAGTCATATGGTCTATGCAAAGTATCTCTATAACATTGCCCTCTCTATCTTTATTTTGAATAATTTTCTTGCCAGGGTAAAGGCCATCGAGAGTTTTTAGAACACTTTCTACGTTCATTTAGAGAAAAGTTAAATAGTACTAAACTTGAAGGTATCACAAAAGAATTGTGGTCTCAACTTAAACCCATTGATAATCACTAGGCTTTCTTCTAATGTTTTCTATTTCTTTATAAATGTCTTGAAATAAGACCAATGTGGCTATTATGGAAATAAATGTTGCAACAGCTGCTATCCATGTAAAACTCTGACCAGAAAGTGCATTTATTACTACGATTGTATTTGCTACCCAAGTAAATATAATCCAAACGGCTGCAGAATGATAAACATCATAAGAATCTCTAATTAAAGAGAGAAGGTTATAATTTGCTAATCTTGCTACTAGAGCTGGTTTGATATGTGAATTATGAAGGTAAACGGCTCTAAATAAGATTAAAGACATTCCCAATGCCACAATAGTAAACATTATTAAATCTGAGTAGGAAATGACTGTTTTTAGATCTTCTGCACGTATAATATTTCCATTTGAGAATACTGAATTTGCAACCTGGCCAACGGTCCAAGGGAGATTAAAGAGTCTTAGTGTAATAGCTACGCCAATAAATTTCCCAAATATCATTACCGCTGCGGGAAGAAGTGCTTTGTCCAGTAACGTTATTATAGACTTAGACATGTTAATTAGTGCATTCTTAGCCTAGTTTTGCAACAGACTTTGAAAGATTAGATTTATATCTTGCTGCTGTATTCTTATGAATAATGTTTCTTTTTGCAGCTTTATCAATTTCTTTATATGCAATTGGTAAAAGTTTTCCAGCCTCTTTCTTATCTTTCGCTAGAACTGCTTTACTAACTTCTTTCCTAGCCTCTTTAAAGCCTCTTCTAGATCTTAAATTAATAACACCCTTTCTTGCACTTACTCTGATTGCTTTTTTAGCAGATTTTGTATTTGCCATGTATACTCTTTATTTAATAATATATTCATCTAATTTGCTTAGATGTAGAAGATTTTAGCAAAATATAGCTATAAAATCAAAGCATTTTGTATTTTTGATATTACGAAAACCCTTTTAATAGAATATAATTAATACACTTATGACTTTAGATCAACTTAAAGAAAAAACATATCTTTTCGACAGCCACTCCCACCTTGGGTTTCCAGGTTATAAACAAACAACTGGAGAGATAATTCAGAATGCGAAAGATAGAGGAGTAAACGAAATTTTTGATGTTGCAGTAGATATTGAATCTTCAAAAGATAATATTGAACGATCAAAAAAGTTCGAGACTTCGAAAGCACTTGTTGGGATTGATCCAGAGGCTTTAATACCAGGATCTGAATTGTACAAAAAAGTTGTTGATATTGATGTATGGACTGAACAACAAATAGCAACACTTGAAGAGTTAATTACTAATAATAAAGATTATATAGTTGGAATTGGTGAGGCTGGTATTGATTTACATCATTTAAGGATTAGCGGGGCAAGTGAAGTAGATATTGAAGAATCTAAGAAAATTCAAACAAAATTGTTCGAAGCTCAATTAAAACTTGCAGAGAAGTATAATCTTTTTCTATCAATTCATTCTAGAGGAGCAGAAGCATATTGCTTAGATGTTGTTAAGAAATACGATGTTAAAGCAATTTTTCATTCTTTTACAGGCGATTTTAATACCGCTGAAGCTATTTTAAAACATGGATGTGCTCTAGGAGTAAATGGAATTGTTACTTTCAAAAATTCTTACGATTTAAAGTTAATTTATAAAACTTTGATAGGTAAATTACCTGATGGTGAAATTAAACCAGAGTTTTTCTATAAAAAAGGTATTTTCTTCGAAACCGATGCACCATTCTTAGCACCAGATGGAATGAGAGGGGAAATAAATGAGCCAGCAAACATTAGTGTTATTTATGAGAAGTTCGTAGAGGCATTAAGATCATGATAAAATAGGCATTATGAAGATTGCATATATAACACCAAGGTTTCATCCGTTTAAAGGTGGCGCTGAACAAAATTTACTAGCACTTTCTACTAGAGTAGCCAAACTTGGCTTTGACTCTACTGTATTGACGACTAATGCACGATTTAACAATGAGAAGCTAATAAAAGAAGAGTTCTATAAAGGCTTAAGGATTATTAGACACTGGGCACCTACTGAAGCGCTTTATGCCGGATTTTATCCTCAGCTTTTACCTCACTTACTCTTAAATAATTACGACATTATCCATTCCTCGGGAATTGGATTTTTCTGGAGAGAATTCTGCCTAATACTTAAGAAATTAACATCTGGCAAAAATACTAGATTTATTGTTACTCCACATGGTCCGTTTCTTGCTGCAACCTCAGATAAAGGGTTTAGAGCAATTATAAGAAAGATTGGAAATAGAATTCTTAGAATTTATATAAACTGGCTTTACGATGAGTTTATTGCTGTAAATCCAAAACAACATGTTTGGATGGAGGCGTTATATAAAATTAATCCGGTTAAAATAATTAATATTCCTAATGGAATAGATGAGGCATACATTGCTCCACATTTAATTGAACATAAGCCAGATGATAAAGTTGTGATTACATATATGAATAGAATGGAGGAATACAAAGGTATTCAGCAGGTGCTTAAAGCAATAAATAAAATACTTGAAATTCCTGCAGCAAATAAAAATTTTATTTTCTACATAATGGGTAGGCCAGGAGGATATACAAAAACACTAGAAAGTATGGTTAGAGATATGCAATTAGAATCACATACAAAGTTTATTTTCTCTCCCGAAGATAAAGAAAGGGATGAAATTTTTTACAAAGAATCTCAAATAAATATTTTACCTAGTCAATGGGAAGCAACAGGAATAACCCTTTTGGAAGCAATGGCTAAGGGTAATATTATAATTACAACAGAACAAAACGAGGCGGCAGATATTTTGATAAAAGAAGGTGAAAATGGATTTATTTATAGTTATGATGAAATTGATAAATTAGTTGAGGGGTTATCGTGGCTGCTAAAAACACCCGAATTAAGGGAAAGAATGAGGAAAGAAAGCTTAGAAATGTCTAGTAAATTTACATGGGAAAGTGTTGTCAAAATCTACGTAGATTTATTAAATAATATTAAATACAAGTAATATGCCTCGAGTAATTACGCAAAAGTCTGGAAAAGGTCCAAAATACAAACAAATGTATCAAAGAATGAAGGATGAAAACCCTCAATTGTTTAAAGACTTTAAAAAGGTTCACGATAAGTTTTTGGAGGATAATATTAAGAACAGAGTAGAGTTTAATAAAGTTGGAGAGGAGTTTGCAGAGCAAGTAAGAATTTATACAGATCATCTTTGTAGAACGTCAGAAAGTTCTGGTTATCAATCTTCAAAGTTAGCAGACCAATTTAGAGGCTTAATAATTTCTGAGTTTTCGGAATTAGACGAGATTGGAATTACTTAAATTTATGAATTTACCACCGTCAATACTCAACAGATAAACTCCTTCGTGGATTGCACACACTGTAGTATAATTAGTCGATAATTTAGTACAGAATAGCGATGTCGAAACTTACACTAATTGGAACTCCGATTGGAAATTTAGAAGATATTACAATAAGATCTTTGAAAGCTATTTTTAGCTTTGATATTATTCTTGCAGAAGATACGAGAAATTATATTAAACTTAGAAACTTATTATCTGAGAGATTCCCTGAAATTATTAAGTCTTTGGACTTGGACCTCGAGCATAGACCACAATTAATTTCCTACCGTGACCAAAACCATAAAAGTGTTATCGAAAAAATTACAACTCTTCTAGAAACAAATTTCAAAATCGGCTTTATGTCGGATGCAGGAATGCCCTCAATTTCGGACCCAGGCTTTAAATTAGTAGCCGCAGTGATAGAAAAGGGGTTTGAGGTGGAGGTTATTCCAGGACCAACTGCAATTGATACTGCGGTCGTTCTTTCTGGTTTACCAACTGATAGGTTTAGCTTCTTTGGATTTCTTCCTAGGGAAGCAGGAAAGATTAAGAAATTGTTAAATGAACAGACTGGAACTTTTGCATATTACGAATCCCCTTTTAGAGTTGTTAAATCTTTAGAGGTAATTGAAAAATTTATGCCAAAGGCAAAAGTTGCTGCAGTAAATGATCTGACAAAAAAATTTGAGAAAGTTGTTAGAGGAAATATCTTAGAAGTAATTGCAGAACTTAAAAAAGGAAAGGTTGTAGGCGAATGGGTGATT
>JBLGEO010000071.1:0-4935 GCA_047445235.1 Candidatus Dojkabacteria bacterium
TAGCATGTTTAACCCACCGATAACCTTCGTTTGGACTAACTTACTTCCTGCTAAAACACTACCCGAAGTAATTGCAAAAATAATCGAAGAAAAAAAGAAAATTGGAAGCATAAACAATATTACGCTTTCAGATGGTTCAAAGTACGTTCAGCTAGGAGTAACTCGTTAAAAACTTACTGGGAAGCTAGATGGGGAAGAAACAACTACATCTGTAGTATCTGTAATAACCGGCTTCGGTACCAAAATATCCTGAAACATTAATACTAAAATTAAAACTACGTTCAAAATTAGTATTACAATCCCAAAAGGTATTATGTATTTTCCGCTATCAGATCCCATATCGTTTTAATAAAAATGAATAACTTGTAGCCTATTCCTACAAGTTATTATATCAGAAAGGTCCCCGAGGGGACCTTTTTTCTTACTTTGCCATAGCAGTATCAACTGCAGACTTCATGTCTGTAAAGCTATATGCTCCAGCAAAATTTGTTTCGTTAACAAAAAATCCTGGTGTTCCATTAACTCCAAACTCAGTTCCTTTTGCTTGATCTTCTGTCAATCTAGAATCGAACTTACCGCTAGCAATACATGACTTTAGAGTATCTAAGTTAACTCCTCCTGTCTTGCCTTTCATTGCTGCAATAAGTGTATCTACTTTTGTAGTGTCATTTTTTACTGTGTCATTTTGAATACTATAACCATCTGCACTATATAAGAATGAGTGCATATCCCAGAATTTTCCTTGATCATTAGCACAATACAAAGCTCTCATACCCATTTCTCCATTACCATGTCCATTTGTATAAAACCACATATAAGATGCAGTTCCAGCATCTAGTAATTTCTTAAACTCTGGAACAGGGGCAACATAAGTTCCTCCGTCAGCTACTAATGTAAATCCAGCACTCTTATTTAGTTCAGGGTTATTACCTCCAGCTATGTGACAATATGGACAAGATGGATCTGAGAACTCAACAAAAGTAACCTTTTTACTGCTATCTCCAAACTTAATTCCATTTGTAAGACCATATAAAGATTTAATCTGATCTGCAGTTACTGTTACAGTTCCAGTATTTGTTGTACCTGTGGTTGTTCCAGTTGTAGTTGTTGTAGCAGCTGTACCTGTTCCACCATTCTTAACTGCAGTTGCAATGTTATTTAAACCAAAAAACAAAGATACAGATAGAACTAGCGCTGAAAGCAATATTGATCCTGGCATTAGGAATCTTTCTATATTTATTGTCACAGTTACCGGTTTTGCTGCCGGAGGGGTTGTTGGTGTTTCTTTAGCCATGAAAAATTTGTTCAAATAAATAAAAATTGTAAAGCCATTTTATGCAAATACCAAGCCTAAATCAAGTGAAGTTTCTGTGAAGATTTTATGAAAAACGTATGAAACAGCAATATAACTACTTGAATGTACATACCTGTAGGCACATCTGGATGCAAGCTACTTGCCCACCTTTATTTCTACAGGGTGATGCGCAAGCATCAAAAGTTCCATTTAGATTTCTGCAGAATGGCTCACTTACTCCCTCACACTCCTTTGTATTCTCTACCCAAACACCATTCTCATTTGAACATTTTGTACTAACAGATGTAATATCTTCATTCTTAGTATTCATAGTTTTCTTCAGGGTAGTCCCAAGTAGAATACCTAAGAAACCAACAAAAATTGAGAAGAACATCAAAATAACTAGGCTACTTACTAGAATTAATAACGATCTACTATCTTTTCTCAATGATGTTTCATTCATAATTTTCTTATCCATTTTTAAATGTTATCAGATATCCATATGGTTAACAATTATTAGAATAATACAGTTGTTTGCTATAATTCTGTTTATATTAAAAGAAATACATGCAGCCTGAATCGATTGATAATCCTGAATACCCATTTACAAGAAATACCATAATTAATGGTATGTTAGATCTTTTAAAGGAGGCTAATGAAGGAAATAAGCCACCTGGTGCAAGAGGTGAGATAATAAGCTTAATGAGGTCAATTATGGTTAAAGTCAGCGTTAAGTTAGAGAGAACTAGACCTGGGAAAGAAGTCTTATATAATTCGAGAAGCGCAGCACTTATAATGTTTTCCATTAGAAGAGCACTGATTGAAAAAGAAGGAAGTGAGTTACGAATAAAGTTTATAAACGATTACCCTATTGTAAGAGAAAATTATTTTTGGGAAAACTTAGCAAAAAAATTAAATATATTAGAAGAATATGGAACCCTTAGCATCGAAATATAGACCTCAGAATTTAGATGAGTATATTGGACAAGAGCACCTAGTTGGTGAAGGCAAACCTATTCGAAAATTTATTGAATCTGGAAATATACCTTCTATGATATTCTGGGGACCGCCTGGAACGGGAAAGACCACATTGGCTTCGATAATTTCGAAAAAAGTTAATGCAGATTTCTACAAGTTATCTGCCGTTATGAGTGGAAAGGCTCATTTAACTGAGATTATAAAGAAGGCAATGAGGAGAATGCAAGCACCAGCATTAGATCTTAAAGGTGAGGGTGACAAAACTATACTATTTCTAGATGAAATACATAGATGGAATAAGTCCCAACAAGACGCTCTACTCCCATATGTAGAGAAAGGAGTAATAATTTTGATTGGTGCAACTACAGAAAATCCCTCCTTCAGCTTGATTCCCGCTCTACTTTCAAGATGTAGAGTATTTACCTTTGAAAAACACAACAAAGAAGATGTAAGAAAATATATTGAACTTTTAGTTTCTAAATTAAAAGAAGAGAAGATTAAGATAGATGTTGACGATGAGTCTATTGAATTTATTGCAAGAGCATCTGATGGGGATCTTAGGACATCCGCAAATATAATTGAGTCAACAATGTTTGCTGGTGATGGTGAAATTAATAAGGAAATTTTAAAGAAAACAGTTGAGAACTTTCTACAATATGAAAGTCGAGGAGAAGATCATTATAATATTATCTCTGCTGTACATAAGTCGCTCAGGGATTCAGATCCAGATGCTGGTGTTTATTGGGTTACAAGAATGCTAGAGGCTGGGGATGATCCACTTTATATTGCAAGAAGACTTCTAAGATTTGCTTCGGAAGATATAGGCAATGCAGATTTTCAGGCTGTAATTTTAGCAAATACAGTCTTTGAAACTTGTCAGAAATTAGGAAGACCTGAGTGCGATGTGGCATTAATTCAGTTAGCAATATATCTTGCACGAGCACCTAAAAGTAACGAAGCTTACACAGCGAGTAGCCTTGCGAAAGGAGATGTTAAAGAATTTGGCTCCTTACCAGTACCATTACACATCAGAAACGCGCCTACAAGCTTAATGAAAGACCTTGGCTATGGTAAAGGATATAAATATGCTCATGACTTTAAAGATGCTAAGGTGGATCAACAGCACTTACCAGATCAATTAAAGAAAAAGAAGTATACTAAGATGAAGTAGCAAGTTACTTGTTTTTCTTCTTCTTTTTCTTATCTTTCTTTTTAGAAGATGTTGGAGTTGTGATTACGGAAGATTTCTTTCTTCGAATGTTTTTAATTGAATTTATTCTATTTGAGAAGGAGGTTTTTAAATTTTTAGCATCTTCTTGAATATATCCATGCCAATAAAAAATAAATATCGATAAGACAAGAAAGCTTATCAATAATAATGCATGAATCACAAATGCAGTGCCTAGTCCTACAGTTGGAATCCCAAGTAGTACAACGGATATTACTAAAATACTCTTAAAGTTACCTGTTGCATATTGCTTAAATTCAAATCCAAGGCTTTGAAAACTCTTGATTTCATTGATATTTATGGATGCCATGTAGTAAAGAAGGTAGCCAAGTAAAGATCCAACTAATATTAATAATAAATCAAGCGAAGTTATTTTATAAAACCTTGATATCAAACTTAACAACCCAAGGCTAATAAAAGCTCCTAGTGTTAAATTTATTAATAGAATTACATAAGATCCCAAAATAATAGAAAGCTCTCCTCCCTTTGATGAAACAAAGTAGAAATGAATAGCTAATCCAGCCAGGAATAGTAGGTAAAGTCCTGCAATTAATGCTGTTAAACTACCCTTACTTAAGGAAGAAACTTCCTTTACAGTATAGGTTACACCTGAATAGTCCTTTGTTAGGTTCTGCACATTGGTTTTTACATCGTTTAGACTAACTCCCTCTATTTCAATAATATTATTTGCTCTATCTATTAAAGCTACATTACTTTGCTGCAACGATTTATCTAAAAGTTCTTTCAACTTTGCAGAATCATCCATTGAGTACTTTATTTCTACTGAAGGCTTAAATTCAGAAAAAAAGAAAATTCCATTAGTATAAAGTGCTACTGCAGAAATAATTAACAATAACGGTATTGATATTATTAATAGTCTTCTTTTTAGTCTTAATTTTTTAAACATTATTTCTTCTCTTAATACTTAAATAGTTGAATGTTCTAAATCCAAAAAAGCTCATGAATGCGAGTACAAGTCCTGCAATTAATATTACTCCTGTAAAATCGTAGAACATTGCTATTCCCTTTGAAACTGCTGATAAAAATATTGCCAACATTACTAACACTAAACTTAAATTGAAGTATTTTTTATAGTTTAGTTCATTTGAATCTTCATCATTCTCTGTTATTAAGTTCCATGAAATCAAGCTGCAAAGTCCTATTGTAAACAGCACCCCAATTAAGGTTCCAATTGATAAAGCTGCATTTGAGTACTTTAGTAAAGTAATCGTCAATACTATGAATAATCCAATCATTAGTGCAAACTTAATTCCTCCCTGTAGTTTTAATTTAATAAATGCAGCAATAATTAATGCTAATACTGAAATTAGTGTCATTATGAGAATAAATTTAGTTCCATCTGGTGAGAAAGTGCTGGCAACAATAGTAACCGTTTGATCAGTAGTAAAACTATCCTTAAGTGGTGACTTATCTA
>JBLGEO010000072.1:0-4865 GCA_047445235.1 Candidatus Dojkabacteria bacterium
AACCTGAGGTTCTCCTAAATCGTAAAACATTTCTGAAGTTGGTCCCCCAAGTTCGCTTGGTGCGTGGGCTCTTTCCCACCAGTTCTTTTTCTTTGGGTAAGGGAATATTCTTGGCTTCCAAGTTTTCCCAGCTTCAAGATCAACTGGTAGATTAGTAATATCTTCAGAAAAATCTGCATCTACTCCGTATGACTTGAATGCTTTCTTCCAAATTGCGATTGCTTCATCATCTCTTGGAGCATCTTCGTCTCCAGCAAATACAGAAACATAAATTCTATTTGGATCTAATCCAATAACTTTTACCCAGAATTCTAAGATCCAAGGAATCTGTTTTTCTTTAAAGAAGTCTCCAAGACTCCAATCTCCCATCATTTCGAACATTAGTGTGTGTCTATTATCACCAATCTCAATCATTTCATCGTAATTCGTTCTTAAACATCTTTGAATATTACAAAGTCTTTTCCCCAATGGATGTTCAAGTCCACCAAGATATGGAGCCAATGGAAACATTCCAGAGTTCACAAATAACAAAGTCGAGTCATTGTTGGGAACCAATGACATATTTGGAACAACTTGGAAATTCCTTGGACTTTCTGTCCAGAAACTTAAAAAATCTTCTCTAATTTGTTTTGATGTTTTCATAATACTGTTTTAAAAACTAAGTAAAAAAATCGTCCGCTGAACACTTAATGTTCAAAGGACGATGTTTAGATCGTGGTACCACCTTTATTTATTCTTAATTACTTTTAACGGTTTAGTCCGGGATTATTTATCATAATCCAGCTCATGGGCTGCAGGGATTTCTCTTTGAGTGATTTTCACCAACCATCACTTCTCTTTGCAAAGATACGTCTTTCTTCCCAATCAATGCTTTTGTTATCAGTATTATATTTTTTAGAATAAAATTTGTCAAATACTCTTAGAAAGCTATAGAATGAAATATATTAATAATAAATTAATGGCAGACATTTCAACATTAAACACAATTCAAGATTTTAAACAGGAAACTGAGGAGAAAGGGCTTGGAGCTGCACTTAAAGATAAGGGCAGTGAGATGTTAAAAAAGGAAGCTGTGGCTAAAGCTAAACAAGTTGCTTTGAAGGTAGTATTAGGAAATCCATGGGTTTTAGCAGCAATTATTATAATAGTTGTTGCTTTAATAATTTTTGTCGTGGTCTATACCAAAGTTAACGACTCAACTGGAGGTGTAGTTAAGACATTATGTGTAAGGTTAGAAGACTGTGTAAAACTTATGGTTGAAAAGGGTGGTGGTGCTCTTCAAAATGCAAATTAATTAGTTTCTGTTGGTTCAACGTAGGCATCCTCAGCTGGAAGAGTTCCAGTTGTCGGTTCTGGTAAAGGTGCTCCAGATGGATTTACGTAGCTGTAGTAGTCATCAATACTTGTACTCGATGTCGTTAAAGGAACGGCAGGTTCTTCTGTTTTAGTTACTACAGTCTCAGTTTTTACTTCTGGAACTGTTGCTTCCTCAACTTTCGCTTCTTCCACTACTGGCTCAGCTATTGTCTCTTGAACCAATGGCTTAGTTTCTTCCGCTAATGGTGCAGTTGTTGTTTCTGTTGTAGTTGTTTCTATAATGGGTGCTGCTGTAGTCTCAGTCGTTGTACTTGTTTCAGTTTTGATAGGTTCAGGTGTATAAGAATAGCTTGGATATGAATAGTTTTCTGGTGTGTAATAATTTGATGAATCTACTGGTGCGATTGAATTAACAACCTCTTTCTCTGGCGGAGTCAAATCTGTATAGTCATAACTTGTTTTGGTTTCAACTGTTGCCTCTTCATTTCTTCTTCTACCTGTCCAAATTAAATATAAAATCCAAGGAATAAGTATTAATAATGCTGCAATACAGCAAATTATTAAAATAATATTGAATATATTTCTTGGAATTTCTCTTCCAAAGATAACGACAGTTTCATTAGAGCTATCTACAACTGGAGCACTAACAGCACCCTCATCTTTTACTGTAAAAGACCACTCTACTGTTACTTCTCTTCCAGTACTGTCTTTAATTACAGCTGTTACCTTATTAAGTCCGTTTTTAAGATCTTCTTTTGGTCTGCAAGAGAAATTTTTATTATCATGCTGGCAATCCATTAAACCATCTTGATCATTTAGCTTTATACTAAAAGTATTTGGATCAATCTCAGAGTTATCTGCAGGTATAAAGTCTCCAGAAATCTCAGGTCTTTTATCTGTTATTTCGGAATTATCTTGTGGTCTTAAATTAATTATTAATGGATTATTAGTTTGATCTGGTCCAGCAGAATTATTGTTAATCGAAAATTTTTTAGAGATTCTAGAAACTTCATTCCCTAACTTATCTTTAACAAGAATTTGAAGGAAATAATCACCATCATCTAATGTTCTAACATCCCAGTTATATTCACTAGGAATATCTGAAACAAATTCATTAATATTAATCCAGCTGTTGGCATCCTTAGAATAACTAAGCTTTAGAGTTGCAATTCCATCAACATCGGATGCTTCCCAAGCAATTTTATTTTCTTGACCAGAGAATTCCTGCCCTTCTTTCGGAGATATAAAATTAATAACAGACGGTTTGTTAGCAGTTATTCCTCCCGGTCCAGAAACTGGAGTTGTAGTTGGAGGAGGTACTCCTACAGAAGTGTCTTTTATTATTGTTAAAGTAAACTGCTGATTAACCGCACCTGCAAAGTTATCATCTGCGGAAACAATAATATTGTAATCTGCTCTATTTACTCCTGCGGGTAAAGTCTTTGAAACTCCATTAGTTGAGACTAATCCTGTTTGCTGATTTATTGTCAGAAATGGAACACCTAAAACAAGTCTATAAGTAATTGGATCGTTATCTGGATCTGTTGCTCTTATTTGATATGTCCATGAGTCACTTTCTTTAATTATTAAATTATTAGGGATTGAAGTTATTGTAGGAGCTTTATTATTATTTACTATTCTTACATATCTTGCATTACATGCTGAATAATCTCCAGCACCATTTTTCATTGCCAAACAAATTTTTAGACAATAATTACCATCTACAAGATTTGCTGTTGTAAGAGTAGATCTAGTATTCCAAGAATAAGTATTTAATTGAGTTGTACTAGAAGTTCCATTATTAGTTGAGTTTATTTGTCCAAAGTTTGTTGTTCTGCAGGTGGACGCATCGTAAAGATTTATTTTGTATGGAATTACATTCTGGTTGTTATCGAACATGTACCAGGTGATATTTATAGATCCAGCAACTTTTTGATTAGCAGAAGGAGTAATTACAGTTAGGATATCGTTTGGATCTCCAAGAACTTCTGCCTTTAAACCTAATGCAAGAATAGGTGTAAGCAGTATTGCAGATAGAAATATTACTAATAGTTTTTTCATAGATTAGAACTTACCTTTATTACTCATTAAAGATTGTATCGCAGTTTGAGTAGAAACGATACTAGGTAGAGATGTACCTGATTGGTCAAATAGCTTTATAAATTGTTCTTTTACATCAGCACCTTTTATCATTTTCCAAGACATTGCAAATGGTAATGAATCGTTAAATACTTTCAAGTTGACATCCGTTGTAGCATCTTGAGCCATATCAATTCTTGGAGACATAAATCCAAACTGTTTATTAAAATCTGCTTCATTCTTTGTCAATTTTCTTATTTGATCAGGATCAGTCATCCATTTTAGAAATGTCCATGCAGCTGCAGCATTTGGCCTAACAGATGGAACCATTGCTCCCCAGTAGTCAGCCCAATTTATTACTGGCTGTGTTTGTCCTTGTAGTTGTGGTATCGGAGATACACCAATATCAATTCCTAATTGATAGGTTTCATTAAAAGTTTTTATTTCTCTATATTTATAGCTAGTTGTAACCATCATCGCTAACTTTCTTTCTAAGAAAGATGCTGCATCAACTTTAAGATCTGCACTCCATGTTCCTGTTCCACCAGTAGCATAATCTTTAAAACTCTGTAGTGCAGTAAGTGAATCAGTATCTGCTCCAAAAGCAGGTTGTCCTTGATCATTTACAATTTGCACTCCATTCTGAGCCATTAAAAGATTAAATAGTTCCGTTGCATAAGTTACGTTTGATCCAACTCCAGCTCCAAACCCAGCTTGAACAATCTGACCATTCTGACGTTTTGTAAGTGACTTAGCTAAGCTCTGAAAGTTTACCCAATCAGTTTGCGGAGTTGAAGCAGCAACTTCTTTAAGTAAGTCCTTATTATAGATTATTGCTAAATCATCAAACCAAAGTGGAACTCCGTAAACAGATTTAGAACTTGCAGAAGTAAAATCTGTAACAACTGCAGGATAGAAAATACTTTTGAAAGTGTCGTAATCATAACTTGTACTAGACTTTACGACTGATTCGTAATCTCCAGCCCAAGTATTCTGCACCATAAATATGTCTGGTATCACAACTGGATCGTTTGTTTTAAGTACTCTATTTAACTCAGTCTGATATTGTTTAGCAGCTGTATCATATTGTCCTTCAGGAAACTTATTTGCGTACTGAATAGTAACGTTAGCATTATTTTTCTGATATTCATCGATAAGAGGTTTTACAACTGATGGATCTAAAAACACTCCCCACCATTGCAGAGTAACTTTACCTGTAGTTGTAGGAGTAGTAGGAGTAGTGCCCCTTGGAATAAGCAAGAATAATAATAGAAGAAATAAAATTACTCCAATAATAATAAATACATATACGGGAATTTTCCTTCTAGGCGTTACTTCTGTAGTAGTAGTTGTTGTTGTTGTGCTGGGAACCACTGGAGAATAAGTCTCAGGTGGCTGAGCGACAGTCGTAGTTTCAATCTCTTTTAGATAAGCAGGCTGCTCGTAGTAATCGGGCATTTAAAGATTTT
>JBLGEO010000073.1:0-1621 GCA_047445235.1 Candidatus Dojkabacteria bacterium
TCTTCCAATTTTAACTGCAGGATAATTTTTAATTCTTTTAACAAATGGGATTTGTGTTTTCTTATGTAATTTTTCCCAATGTTTTCTTTTATAGGGTGTGTAAAATATTTTGTGTAAATGGATAATTCATTTAAGGTGCTTGTTTATTCTTTCTTCAAAAATAATTGACAAATGCGATATTATAAATGCCCAGTTGCGTACCGGCATTACCCACTTCTTTGAAAGATCCCTGTATGCCAGATATAGCATTTTTAACAAAGCATCATCATTTGGGAAAAGAGATTTACTCTTGGTTACTTTTCTGAACTGACGATGCAATGATTCTACTGCATTTGTTGTGTAGATCATTTTCCTTATCTCTTCAGGATACTTATAAAAAGCGGATATATTATTCCAGTTCGCTCTCCAGGTCTTAAGGGGTAAAGGATATTTCTTCCCCCACTTTTGCTCTACTCTTTCAAGCTCTGCAAGACCTGCTTCTTCGGTCGGAGCAGAATAAACAGTCTTCATGTCATTGGCTACTTCCTTCTGGTCTTTTGATGCTACATATCTTAAGGTGTTTCTTAATACATGTATTATGCATAACTGTATTTCTGTCTGAGGATAAACAGTGTTTATTGCTTCAGGGAACCCCTTTAAGCCATCAATACATGCTATAAATATATCTTCTACTCCTCGGTTTCTCAGTTCGGTTATTACATTCAGCCAGAAATTAGCTCCTTCTGATTCTCCTACCCATAAGCCTAAAAGATCCTTTTTACCTGTGATATCTATGCCAAGACAGGTATATGCTGCCTTGGACACTACCTTGCTTTCTGATCTTACTTTGTAATGTATTGCATCAAAAAATACAACAGAATAAACAGCTTCAAGGGGTCTGTTCTGCCAGGCTGTGGCGATAGATACTATCTTTTCTGTTATGTTAGACACTAAGGTGGGACTTATCTGGAGTCCGTATATTTCTTCAAGATGGCTTTGAATATCTCTGGTTGTCATTCCCTTGGCATACATTGAGATTATCTTATCCTCAATGGGTCCAAGGGTTCTTTCGTATTTCTTTACAATTACAGGATCAAACTCTGAATTGCGGTCTCGAGGTATGCTTAATTCTATTTCTCCATTGTCATTCTTCAGCTGCTTGCTGCTTCTGCCATTGCGGCTGTTACCGGTCTTCTTGCCGGATGGAGAGTGTTTCTCATAACCTAAATGCTCAGTTAGCTCTGCATCAAGCATACCTTCTAAGGCATTCTTCATCAGCTTCTTGATAGCTCCGTCAGGTCCCATCAGATCTGCGTAGGTCTTTGCAGTGCTTAGATCAGCTTGCAGCTGTTCAATTACTTCGGGGGTTAACTTCATGGTGTGTCTCCTTTGTGTTTGATTAATAAATATAATTCTTTTATTTAATCATTTACTCAAAATTCTTTACACACCCTCACCTTACAAATTTGCATTGCTACCAATTTAGAAAATAGTAATATTTTCTTTCAACTATAACTTTACGATATGCATAAGAGTTTATTAGTTATTCTATTTTTCTTATTCTTTTTCCGTTTAAATTCGTATTCCCAGGGGGAGTTAAAAATATATAAAGGAACATATTATGAAATATTATTATTATAGT